>DASWDH010000478.1:0-18095 GCA_036395495.1 Polyangiaceae bacterium | reverse complement strand
CGAACGACTTCACAAGCTCGCCGAGGCAGCGGCGCAAGTCGAAGTCATGGCGGGACTTTTCCTGCTCGTGTTGCAGGTGACCACACTCCAGCGAGCCAAGGAGAAACCGACATGAAACGACCCGAAGGTCCCCTCCCGAGCGGATTCATGAACCACGACTACATCGTGAGCTTCTCCATCAAGGATCGCGACAAAGCACAGAAATTGGTCGACCTCTGCCAAGGTCCCTGGCAAGGTGACGCCGTCACCGACACGACGTGGGAGATATCCAACGACTTGAGCCCCGATCAGATGGAACGACAGATTTTGGCGCTCCTGGAGGACGGAGACCGAGCGGCGTACTACTATTTGTCGGATAGCAAACGGATCTTTCGGGTCGTCCTGAGCTAGTCCGCTCAGGCGGCCATTTTTTCAAGGAGGCTTCCAATGTCCAAGCAACGATGGACGACTGTGGGGTTGATGCTTTTCGGGGCGTACGCGATCCAAGGCTTCGGCTGCGGCGGCGACGACTCGAACGGCGGCCCCGGACCCAGTGACGCGTCGGGCGACCGCGGCGCCGGCGGCTCGACCGGCACGGCAGGCAGCACCGGTTCGGGAGGCACGACTCCGCTGTCCGACGCCGCCACGTCTCTCGGCACGGCTTGCACGGCCGACACCGACTGCGGCGGAGGCCTCACTTGCTCCAAGGTTACCGACAACCCTGATCCGGCCACCCCCGGCGGCTGGCCGAACGGCGTATGCACTCGCACTTGCACGGACGCGGGGAGCGAGTGTGCCGATTTGGGCGGCATCTGTCTCCTTTTCACAGCCACGACAGGCGTCTGTTCCGAGCGATGCATGGCCGGCGAGCTGGCTGCAGGCGCCATCAAGTGCCACAACCGGCGGGACGAGATCTGCATCCGGAGTTCTGAGAACCCGGCACTGGTGGCTTGCTTCGCTCTCTGCTCCAGCGATTCCGACTGCGGTACACGTAAGTGCGATGTCGCGGGAGGCCTCTGCGTCGACACCGCCCCGATGGGGCAGCCGATCGGCGCCTCTTGCATGATGGACAGTGAATGTCAGGGCGGCTTCTGCATTCCGCTCACCGACAGCGATGCCGCGGCGTCGCCGGGCGTCTGCTCCGCGCCGTGTCGCCTCGGGAACCGAGATGCCTGCGGGTTCGTCACCGGCAAGTCGCTGGATAGCGGTGTGGTCCAGGGAGCCTGCCTTTTCGGTCCGGATACGGCCGGCATCGGCGATCTGGGCGCTTGCGCACAGCTCTGCGACACCAACGCCGACTGCAAGCTCACGTACCCGAATTGGAGCTGCATCCAGGACGCGACGGTGAAGGGCATCTTCGGCCACGGTTACTGCGCCCTGCAGACTCCCGACGCGGCGCTGTAGTAGCATCGCCGGCCGATGAGTGTGGCCGTCAGCGAGGAGAGCCCGAGCCGACCGCCGAACGAGGCGGCGCTCGGGCTCTTCGGCGTTCTGGAAGACGACGGCAGCCTGCGCGCGGGCGTGATGCCCGCGCTGGACGACGGGCTCTTGCTTCGCATGCATACCGAGATGAAGCGCGTGCGCCTGCTCGATCAGCGCATGGTGACGCTGCAGCGCCAGGGCCGGGTCGGATTTTACGGTGCGTGCACGGGGCAAGAAGCTGCCGTCGTAGGCGCGGGCCTCGCTGCCTCGCCGGTGGATTGGGTGTTTCCCGCGCTCCGTGAGAACGCCATCATGCTGGTTCGTGGCTTCCCGCTCGGTCCCTACGTCGCACAGGTCTACGGAAACGCCGCGGACCCGCTGAAGGGACGGCAGATGCCGGCCCACATCAGCTCGCGGCAGGTCCACCAGGTTTCTTGGTCGAGCTGCGTCGGCACGCAGCTGCCGCACGCGGTCGGGGCGGCGTGGGCCGCGAAGCTGAAAAACGAACCGGTGGTGACGCTCGGCTTCCTCGGTGATGGCGCCACGAGTGAGTCCGATTTTCACGCGGCGCTGAACTTTGCCGGCGTCTTTCACGTTCCGACGGTACTCATCTGCCAAAACAATCAGTGGGCGATCAGCGTGCCCCTCGAGCGCCAAACCGCCTCCGCCACCCTCGCGATCAAGGCTCGCGCGTACGGGGTCGAGGGAATGCGGGTCGATGGCAACGACGTCGTCGCGGTGTATCACGTGCTACGCGAAGCCATCGCGCGGGCACGCGCGGGCGAGGGTCCCACGTTCGTCGAGCTCGTCACCTACCGTGTCGCGCCCCATTCGACGAGCGACGACCCCTCGCGCTATCGGTCGACCGACGACGTCGAAGCGTGGATCCGTAAAGATCCGCTCGAGCGGCTGTCGCGTCACTTGCGGGCGCGAGGGCTCTTGTCGAACGCCGACGACGAGCGGCTCGAGCACGAGATCCTGGAAGAGATCCGCAAAGCCATCGACGAAGTGGAGTCGTACGGACCACCCGCGCCGGCCTCTCTTTTTGATGATGTCTACAGCGAGCTGCCGTGGCATCTAGGCGAACAACGCGAAGTGCTGCTGCAACTTCCTCGCAGGCAGCGCGGGCGCGAAGACAGAGGGATCTAGGAGAAAGAAAATGGCGAATCGAACTTACGACGCAGTCGTCATCGGTGGCGGCCCCGGGGGGTACTCGTGCGCAATCAGGCTCGGGCAGCTGAAGCAGAAGGTCGCCTGCGTCGAGAAGGACGAAGTGGGCGGGGTGTGTCTCAACTGGGGATGCATTCCCTCCAAGGCCCTCATCGCCACCTCCCACCTTTACGAGAAGACCCGACACGCCGCGACCATGGGCATCAAGGTGGCCAGCGTCGAGCTCGACGTGAACGCGATGCAAGATTGGAAGGGCGGGATCGTCAAAAAGCTCACCACCGGCGTGCGCGGTCTGCTCAAAGGCAATGGTTCCGACCTCATCATCGGCACGGCGGTGCTCGTGGGCCCGAACGCGCTCGAGGTAACGAGCGTCGAGGGAAAGAAGGAAACCATCGAGGCGAAATCGATCGTGCTGGCCACCGGCTCGTCGACGATCGAGCTCGGCGCCTTCAAGTTCGGGGAAGGAATCATCGGCGCAAAAGAGGCGGTGAGCTTGCGCCAGGTACCCAAGCGCATGCTCGTCATCGGCGGCGGTGTGATCGGTCTCGAGCTCGGCTGCGTGTACCAGAAGCTCGGTTCTGCCATCACCGTGGTGGAGATGACCCCCACCCTTTTGCCGGGCACCGATCCCGAGTGCACCGCCGTCGTCGAGCGCAAAATGGTGAAGCTCGGCGCCAAGATCATGAAGTCCGCGAAGGCGCTCGGCTACGAGCGGCAGAAGGACGGATCGCTCGCGGTGCGCGTCGAGAGCGAGGGCAAACACGAAACCGTGGAGACGGACTGCGTGCTCGTCGCCGTGGGAATGAAACCGAACTCCAAGGGGATCGGCCTCGAAAAAGTCGGAGTGAAGATCGACGAGCGCGGTTTCGTGCCGACCGACAAATTCGGCCGTACCAACGTGCCGAGCATCTATGCGATCGGCGACGTGAGCGGACCGCCGCTACTTGCGCACAAGGCATCGAAGGAAGCCGAAATCGTCGCCGAGGTCATCGCTGGACACAAGGCGGCCAAAGATTGGGTGGCGATCGCCGCGGCGATTTTCACCGATCCCGAGATCGCCTCGGTCGGCCTGACCGAGGCCGAGGCGAAGCAGAAGGGTATCGACGTGCAGATCGGCAAGATGCCGTTTTCGGCGAGTGGCCGCGCGCTCGCCGTCGCCGAGACGGAAGGCTTCATCAAGATGGTGGCCGACAAGAAAACGCACCAGCTGCTCGGCGTGCACATCGTCGGCCCGTCGGCCAGCGATCTCATCAGCGAAGGCGCGCTGGCCATCGAGATGGCCGCCTTCCTCGAGGACGTGGGACTCACCGTTCATCCTCACCCGACCCTCGGCGAAGCGGTCATGATCGCGGCCCAACATGGGCTCGGTCAAGCGATCGACATCATGAATCGGTGAGCGTCAGGGGTTCGGGGGCGTGTCGTCGGACATCCCGGCGTCTTTCTTCTCCGCTTCCCAGACTTCTCTCAAAATTTCCGCGACCGCCTCGTAAAGCGCTTCGGGGATGGTGTCTCCGACTTCGAGCTCGCGCAGAGCGCGCGCCACCGGCACGTCCCGAATGACCGGAATGCCGTAGGCGCGGGCGGCGTCTTGAATGCGGCGCGCAAGCTCACCGTCGCCAGTGGCGACGACCTTGGGAGCTTCGTCTTCTCCGTCGACGTAACGCAGCGCGGTCGCGAGGTGCTCCGGGTTCACGATGACGACTGTAGCATCGCGGACGGCGTTCACGGTGGCAGCGGTGAGCATTTCGCGATGGGCGCGGCTGCGGGCGGCTTTGAGTTGCGGATCGCCCTCGGTCTCCCTGTGCTCGCGCTTCACCTCGGCTTTGGTCATCTTCAGCTTGGAGTGGAACGCGCGGCGCACGATCACCAGATCGAGAAGACCGAAAGAGAGGCCGATGATCGCCGCGTCGCGGGCGATCCTGATCGCAGCGTGGCTGGCGAGCGCAGCTGCGCTGGAGGTGCGACCGACGGCGTAACCGAGGTCACCGGCATGGCGCGAGAGCGCACGAAAAGCCAAGTACCCGACCCCGACCGCCGCCAGAAAGGCTCGCGCCACGTTCCACAGCCGCTGGCCGCTGACGAGTGATCGTAACCCCGTGACGGGGTCGAGTTTGGCGAGATCGGGCGCCATGCGCCGGGGCGCGAAGAGCGCACCGGTCTGGACGACGCTGGTGAACGCGGAGCCCGCTGCGACGGCGATGAGCAGTGGGGTGACCAGCAGGGCGACATGGGCCGCGAGGCTTTCGGCTGACCAGCGCGGCTCGCCAGGGCGAAGTGCGTCGCGCAAGAGCGCGGTCGCGTGAGCTGCGGTAGCGGCGACCGTCGCCGGAACGACGAGCACCGCCACCAGAAAACCGATCGCCTGCGAGGCCGCCCCGCTCACCGCAATGTCGCCCTTTTCGCGGGCCTTCGCGATTCTTCGTGGGGTGGGGTCCTCGGTCTTGTCGCTCACGTTTCGATTTTCTCGACGAGTTCGATCAGCACACCGCCGGTAGCCGACGGATGCAAGAAGGCCACCTTGTATCCGCGTGCGCCGACTCGAGGCGACTCATCCACCAGCTTGACGCCGATGCCTTTCAGAAAGGCGAGGGCATTTTCGATCGAGTCGACCTCCAAGGCGATGTGGTGCAACCCCGGCCCCCGCCGCTCGAGAAAGCGAGCCAAGCTTTCGTTGCCCCTCGGCGAGATGAGCTCGAGGTTGGACTCTCCGATCGGCAGCAGCGCCGCCTCGGTTTTCTGCCCGGCCACGAACTCTCGCTCGGCGACTTCGAGGCCGAGGGCTTCGCGGTACTTGGCGAGCGCGATGTCGATGTCGTCGACGGCGATGGCAATGTGCTCAATACGGCGGACGGCGAACATGACGCAAGTTTTACACCATATACGTCGTAGGCGTGACGGCCGAGGCGTTCCGGCGATGCTAATGTTCGAACAGTGCAAAACGGCCGCCGTTCACTTCGGACGCTCGATCGCTTCGATCGAATGAAGATTGCGCTCGAGCAGGTGAGGGCCACTTGTAACGTCGAAGCGCGACTGGAGCTCGACCCGGTTGCCGTGGTGCACCGCTACCCGAACGTGTTGGATCGCGAGCTGGTCGGCCTGATGGCTTCCGCGGTTGCGTTCGGGAACGTCAAGGCGCTCCGAGCCAAGCTCGAGCAGGCGCTGGCGCGGCTCGGACCCGACGTGGCGCTCATGGCCGACGACGAGGAGGCAACGTTCGCCCGACTACGCGGGTGGAAGCACCGCGTTTACCGCGGCGAGGACCTGGGCCGTCTTCTGGTCGGCGCGCGGCGCGTTCAGCGTTCGTCGGGATCCCTGGGAAGACGTTTCGCCGAAGACTTTGCTCGCGAAAGGGACCTGCGCGCCGCCTTGGCCGCGTTCGCGCAGGCGGTTCGTCAGGCGGGCGGGCTCGCGCGATCCACGCGAGGTCGACGAGGGGCCGCGCACATCTTGGCAGACCCGGCAGGTGCGAGCGGGTGCAAGCGCCTGCTTTTGTACCTGCGGTGGATGATCCGGCCCGCCGACGGCATCGATCTCGGCTTGTGGGACATCCCGCCGAGCGCTCTGCTCGTTCCGGTGGACACGCACATCCACAAGCTGAGTCGCAACCTCGGCTTCACCAAAAGAAAGAATCTATCGTGGAAGACGACCGAGGAAATCACCGCGGCCCTCCGCGAATTCGACCCCCAAGACCCGGTGAAATACGACTTCGCGCTGTGCCATCTGGGCATGCTCCGGCGCTGTCCCTCGCGGCAAGACGCCGTGCGCTGCCGCGGTTGTGGCGTGATGCCCGTTTGCCGACATTGGGATTCGCCGAAGCGTTCTCAAGAGTCCTCTAGGCAGACGCGGTAAGCCATGACACCCTGGGGATCCAGGCTATGTCGGTAGATCACGTCTTCTCTCTCGACGCCGTTCGAACGGATGGCTGGTTCGAGCGCATCGGCGAAGGCATCGGAAGCTTCCAGGCGCTCTGCGAAATCGTGGGGGAGCGTTTCTTCGCTTTCTCGATGATCACCGGCGCGCGTATCACCGCGGTGACCGTCGATCGGCGCAACGCGGACAACACGCTGGTCGACTTCGCGGTCGGGATAGGTATGCCCGAGGATGCTCCCGCCGACAGTCAGCGGCTGACGCTGGCCGATTTTCGCAAGCGCCTGGTGGGAGCTTTGCTTACCGACGAGGTGGCGGCGCCCGCCCCCACGCGCGAGACGGACCTCGAGGGAATCCAACTGTATATCGGTGTGCGCTATCTGTTATTGGCGCCGCTTTATGGCTACAGCCTGCGTCAGCTCATCGTGAGCGACCAGGGCTCCGAGCTCACCCTCGTTCGCGATGGCATCGAAGAGAAGTACGATCTCGAGACATTCCGGATGCGCATACGCGCCCATGTGCGCGATGAGCTCGACCGAGTGGCCACCGGCAATCGGGGAGCGATCGACCTCGGACGGGTTGCCGAAGCGGAAGCCGCTTCACTCGAAGGGGACGACGCCAAAGTGCTGAGCCTGCTCGGCACCTGGCCAGCGCCGCTAGCCATCTTTCTTCGAACTCCCGAAGGGCAAATGTTGTCTCCTGAACCGCGCGCACTCATCGCCAAGGGGCTCGGCCTGCTCGGAACGGCGTGCGTTCGTCTGGGCGACGTTGCCCAGGGCGAAGAGATCTTTCGGCTCGGCGTCCAGTACGCGCAAGACGGCGTTGCAGCCGCGGACATTTTTCAGCGCCTCGGCGAAGCGCTGATGAACGATGAACGAGCCGGCGAGGCGATCGGCCCGCTTCGGCGTGCGATCGTGCTCGGCGGCGATCCCAAGGTGCTGTGGCCTCTCCTATGCCGAGCGTTCTGCAAGCGCGGCCGGTACGTTGCTGCGTTTGCTTCGGTGCGGGAAGCCATCGCTGCGGGTGCCCTCGAAACCGAGCTCGCCGAGGACATCCGCCAGGTCGAAACGGTTCTCGGACCCAGGCTCACCGCCTGGCGCGCCACCGTCGCGACGTCGAACACGCTCCCTGCGCCCCCCGATACATCGTCGAAGAACTAACCGCGGCGTGCCCGTCCGCGAGCAGGCGCGAAGCCTTTGGGCCCGGGTCCGTGCCGCGCAGATTGACAGGCCTGTTTCCGTCCCCTAGAAGCCAGGGCGAGGTGCGTGCTTTCGAGCACTTGCATCTACGCCCCGTGGACCCCCACCACGGGCAGGAGCCCTTCGCGATGATGGCCACGTACGTCCCGCTCTTCATGCTGTTTCTCGCCGGGGGCCTGCTCACCGTCGTGTTTTTCGCGGTGACGCCTCTCCTCGGAAAGAAGAAGCCCAACCCGGAAAAGATGACGCCGTACGAGTGCGGCAGCGAGACGACCGGGGGGCGGCACGTCAAGCTGTCGGTCAAGTTCTACTTGACGGCGATTCTCTTCGTCATTTTCGACGTGGAAACCGTGTTCATTTATCCCTGGGCCATTCAGTTTCGTTCGCTCGGGTGGGCAGGACTCATGACCATGTCGAGCTTCATCGCGACGCTCGCGCTCGCGCTCGCCTACTGCTGGAAGAAAGGAGCACTGGAGTGGGAGAAGTAAAGCCGGCCACCACGACGCGGGTTTTCGAGGGAAGCGAACAGGGATTCGCCACGACCAGGCTCGACGCTCTGCTCGGCTGGGCGCGCAAGTACTCGCTGTTCATGTACCCGTTCGTGACGGCGTGCTGCGGAATGGAGTTTTTCTCGATGACCAGCCCGCGTTACGACATCGCGCGGTTCGGCGCCGAAGCACCACGATTCTCGCCGCGCCAGGCCGACCTCTTGTGGGTCGTCGGAACCATCAGTCAAAGGCAGGCTCCCGTGCTCAAGCGCATCTACGAGCAGATGCTCGAGCCCAAATGGGTGCTCGCCTTCGGGACATGCGCCTCGTGCGGGGGTTTCTACGACAACTACACGACGCTGGCCGGTATCGACAAAATCGTTCCCTGCGACATCTACATTCCCGGTTGCCCTCCTCGGCCCGAAGCGGTGTTCGACGGTCTCATGCTCCTTCAGGACAAGATCGCCCGCGGCGACCGCACCCCCGGCATTGTGAAGCCGCGGGAAGACCCGGCGCGCGAGTTCGTCAAGCTCCATCCCAAGGCTCCCGCATGAGTCAGAAGCTTCTCGACGTCCTGAACGAGTCGTTCGGACCGGCAGTCCTCGAAACGCACAGCGAGCATGGAGACGAAACGGCCGTCGTCCACCCCGATTCCTGGTTCAAAATCGCGCAGTTTCTGCGCGACGATCCGCGCTGCGACATGCAGATGATGGTCGATCTCTGCGGCGTCGATTTTCCGAACCGCGAGCCACGCTTCGAAGTCGTGATGCACCTTCATTCGCTCCGCCTCGGCCATCGGCTGAGGCTGAAGGCTCGGGTGGGCAGCAGCGACGGAGAAGGGGCGGAGCTCGACAGCGTCGTTCGGATCTGGACCGGCGCCGACTGGTTCGAACGCGAGACGTACGACTTGATGGGCGTCATGTTCAAGGGGCACCCCGACCTGCGACGCATTCTGCTCTACCCCGAGTTCGTCGGTCACCCGCTTCGCAAGGATTATCCTGCCGACCGAATCCAGCCGCTCGTGCCGTTTCGCGAAGGCTACGAGAAGCTCCCGCCGTTCGACAACACCGAGGGCATGAGCTTCGGGCGCCAGGTGTTCCGGTCGGGAAAGGTCGATTGATGGAACCCATCGATCAAGAGCTGGACGAAGGCGAGCTCGAGCTGCCGAGCCAACCGATGATGCTGAACGTAGGGCCGTCGCACCCCGCGATGCACGGCACCATCCGCATCGTGATGGAGCTTTCCGGCGAAAGTATCCTCAAGGCGGACGTGCAGATCGGTTACCTGCACCGCGGTTTCGAGAAGATGTGCGAGCGCGGCAACTGGACGCAGGTGTTTCCGTACGTCGATCGTTGCAACTACGCCTCGCCCATGCTGAACAACGTCGCCTTCGCGCTCGCCGTCGAGAAGCTGCTCGACGTCACCGTGCCCGAGCGCTGTCAGTATTATCGGGTCATCTTGGGCGAGCTCGCCCGCATCTCCGACCACCTCACCTGCACCGGCGCCATGTCCATGGAGCTCGGTGCTTTCACGCCCCTGCTCTGGTTCATGAAGGGGCGCGAGATGATTTACGACATCATGGAGGAGGAAACCGGGGCTCGCCTCACGCACAGCTTCGGGCGAGTCGGCGGTATGGCCCAGCCACCCACCGAGAATTTCAAGCCGATGGTGAACGCAATTTTGCCGCGCATCGCGGCGATCATCGGCGAGGCCGAAGCACTGCTCCTGCAGAATCGGATCTTCATGGACCGTCTGCAGGGAGTGGGGAAGATTTCGCCGGAAGATGCCGTCGCCCTCGGATGGACGGGACCCTGCCTGCGCTCGACCGGCGTTGCCTACGATGTGCGCAAGGCGCACCCCTACCTCGTCTACGACCGCTTCTCTTTCGACGTCCCGGTGGGAGAGGAAGGCGACAACTGGGACAGGTTCATGGTGCGCCTCGAGGAGATGCGGCAGAGCATCCGGATCATCGAGCAAGCCCTCGAGCAGATGCCCGACAGCGGCCCGATCAACGTCGACGATCCCCGCATCGTGTTGCCGGACAAGAACGACGTTTACACGACCATCGAGGGCACGATTCAACACTTCAAGATCGTGATGGAGGGCATCAAGGTGCCTGCTGGCGAGGCGTACGGCTATACCGAGGGGGGCAACGGTGAGCTCGGGTTCTATCTGGTCTCCGACGGCAGCGGCACGCCGTACCGCGTCCGCATCCGTCCCCCGTGCTTCGCCATCATGCAAGGCCTCGGCCCTCTCATCACCGGCGTCATGATCCCCGACGTCGTTCCCACGTTCGGCTCTCTCAACATGATCGGAGGCGAATGTGACCACTAGCCCGCGGCCCCGCCTCTGTCGCCGTTGCCTTCCGCCACCGGGATTTTCACAGGGAGGCGCCGAGGCGGGGAACGTTCGCCTCCCTGTGAATTCCGAGGTTTCAGACCAGCTCAACCTATCAGTCTTCACCAAGCGAGCAGCGCATGCCGACGTTCAAGCTTGACGGGCGGGAAATCCCCTTCGAAAAAGGGGACACGATCATCCGGGCCGCACACCGGATGGGGATCGACATCCCGCACTACTGCTGGCATCCCGGTTTGACGGTCGCCGCCAACTGCCGGATGTGTCTCGTCGAGATCGCGCCGCCGCCGGGGCAGAGGGCGCTCACGCTCGACATCCTGGCGTGGGACAAGGAGAAGAACGACTACGTCGTCACCCGCAAACCCAAGCTCCAGCCGGCCTGCCAGATGGCGGCGGTCGAAAATATGGAGGTCAAGAGCGAGTCGTCGCCGGACGTCGCCAAGGCCCGCTCGCAGGTGCAGGAGTTTCTGCTTCTCAATCACCCAGTCGACTGCCCCATTTGCGATCAAGCGGGAGAATGCCGCTTGCAGGACTATTGGCTCGAACATCAAGGCACCCAAAAACGCATGCGCGACGAGATCGTGCACAAGCCGAAGGCCGTCGTGTTCGGTCCCACCATCGTTTATGACGCCGAGCGGTGCATCGTGTGCACGCGTTGCGTGCGCTTTTGCTCGGAGATTGCCAAAGACCCGGTGCTCGACGAGCGACAGCGCGGCAATCTGACCGAGATCGTCGTCGCCCCCGGCCGACGTCTCGATCATGACTACACCCTGATGACCGAGCACGTCTGCCCGGTCGGAGCGCTCACCAGCTCCGATTTTCGCTTCAAGGCCCGGGTGTGGTTCCTGCGCTCGGCGAGAACGATCTGCACGGGGTGCGCGACCGGCTGCAACGCCTACCTCGATTTCGACCCACGGTCGATGACGCCTCATCGCCATCGGCCGCGGGAGAATCTGGCGGTCAACCAATATTGGATGTGCGATGAGGGGATGCTCTCCTATTCGCGCGTCACGGCAGGGCGCCTGCTCGAGCCGAAGATCAAGGGCAAGACGGCAACTTTCGACGCCGCATTGACGGAAGCCAAACGTCGGTTCGGCGGCGTTGCCAAAGAAGCGATCGCCATCGTCCTCTCGGCGCAGCACTCGAACGAAGACAACTTCGCCCTCTGGAAGTTGGCGACGACATTCATCGGCACGAGCGCGCTCTACATGTCCGGCAAGCCGCAAGGCAAGCGCGACGACATCCTCATGCACGAGGACAAGAATCCCAATTCGGCGGGCGTCAAGAAGATCGCGCCTGGCGCGCGACCGTTCGAAGAGCTGCTCGAAGGGGTGCTGGCGGGCAAGCACACCCACGTGATCGCGCTCGGCACGGACTTGCCCGGCTCGCCCGACCTGCTCGAAGCGCCCCTGTCCAATTTGTCCGCGCTGGTCACGGTGGCATCGCACCAGGGGCCACTCGTGCGCCGATCGCAGGTCGCGCTGCCGGCCTGCACGTGGGCCGAGGCCGAAGGAACGTACGTCAACTCGAGGGGTATGGCCCAAAGGAGCGAGCGCGCCATCGAACCCAAGGGACAGTCGCGGCCCGCGTGGGAGCTCATCGGCCTGCTCGGCGAGTCGCTCGGCTTTGCCACCCGGTGGAGAAAGCTGAAAGACGTTCGCACCGCGATGCAGCCGGAGCCGCCTTCCGCTGCTCTTCCCGCCGCACCCTGAGGGACGACATGGATCGCTATTCGATTCTCTTCAGCCTCCTCAAGATCGCGATCGTGCTCTTGTTCGTCGTGAACACTGCCGCGATCTTGACGTGGGGCGAGCGCCGGCAGAGCGCGATGATTCAGGATCGCATCGGACCGAACCGCGCCGTCATTTACGTGCCCGGCGTGCTCCTCAAGCTGCTCTCGATTGTCGTGGGGATTGCGTTGGCCGGCGCGGTCGCGTGGTACGCGTGGATGGCTACCAAGCGCCCCGCCGCCATGCGACTGGACATGAACTTCGCCCTCAGCGAGCTCGCCGTGCTGCTTGCCTGGATCGGGGCTGTCGTCGGGCGCGGTGTGGCGCGGCGGCGAGGCGTAACGACCGGCGTTGGCGGCGCGCTGGCGCGGATTGCCGACGCGCGGATCATTTTTTTCCTGGGCCTCTTGGCGCACGTTCTGGTCGGCGTCCTGCGGGCGAGTGCGTCGGAAGCGGATCCTGGTATTGCGGGACTGCTCTTCCAAGCCGGATCGATTGCGGCGGTGGCGCTGCTGATTTCCATCGCGGTGGCCGCTTTTCTACGCGTGCCGCCCGGCAAAGTGGGCGTGCGTTTGGCGGGCATGCTTCACGCGCTCGCCGATGGCGCGAAGATGGCCTCCAAAGAGGATTTCATCCCGCCGAACGCCGATCGCCTCCTGCATTCACTCGGTCCGCTCGTTGCGGTCTTCCCGGCGTTCGTGCTCATCGCCGTGCTTCCGTTCGGTGACACGCTGTGCCTCAACGTCGAGCACACTGGTCACTTCTGGGCCGACCTCTTCCATGCGCGCATCGGTGAAATCGTCGGCCGGAGCTATTCGCCCGTCGTCCCGCGCTATGGCGTGTGTACCGAGGGGGCGATACCCCTGCAGGTTGCCAATCTCAACGT
The DNA here is from genome assembly GCA_036395495.1 of Polyangiaceae bacterium. Classification (GTDB taxonomy): domain Bacteria; phylum Myxococcota_A; class Polyangia; order Polyangiales; family Polyangiaceae; genus DASWDH01. The sequence goes on along the minus strand of DASWDH010000478.1, from coordinate 4,999 downwards.
GGGCATCCTCTACATGTTCGCTCTCGCCGGGACTGGCATCATCGGTGCGGCCATCGCCGGCTGGTCCTCCGACAACAAATTCTCGCTCCTCGGTGGGCTTCGAGCTTCGAGCCAAATGGTCAGCTACGAGGTGGCGATAGGGCTGTCTTTGGTCGGTGCGTTCATGACCTATGGTTCGGTGCGCTTCGACGATATGGTGCGCTGGCAAGCCGACAACGCGTGGGGGATTTTCGTTCAGCCGTTCGCGTTCTTTCTCTTTTTGGCCGCCTCGATCGCCGAAAACAAGCGCGTTCCCTTCGACGCCCCCGAAGGCGAAAGCGAAATCGTAGCCGGCTATTTTCTCGAGTACTCCGGGATGAAATTCGGCATGTTCATGCTCGGCGAGTACATGGAGCTTGCCATCTCGAGCGCCGTGCTGACGACCATCTTTTTCGGCGGGTACGCGCTGCCGTTCTTGCATCGCGACGGCATCACCGTCGCTCTCGGAAACAACGTCTACTATCACGCTCGCATGGCGCACGGGCTCGTCGTCTTGCTGGGGGTGATCGCCTTCTTCCTCAAGACGTGGCTCGTTTGCTGGGCCCAGCTCTTCATCCGCTGGACCGTCCCTCGTTTTCGTTACGACCAGATCATGAAGCTCGGCTGGCGTTTCTTGCTCCCATCCGCACTCGTCAACATCGTGGTAACCGGGATGATTCTGCTGGCAATTCGCGAAGCAGGTACGGGGCTCTCGAATGCGCTCGACGTCCTGGGCGACGTCACCCAAGCTCTGGTCCTGCTGGCCGGCGTGGCAGGACTGATCGCGCTCATTTCATCTATCCTGGCGCCCCCTCGCCGGCACGCGCGCTCCGTATCCTCTTCGGCCACGTTCGCCGAAGCGCAAGGGGGAACCAAAATGTCCCCCATGCAAGCGTGACCGCTGGAACAAGAACGGAGAATCCATGGCAACGCCAAGCGACAAAGGAATGATCGGAAAGCCCGTTCCCAGGCCCAAGAGGGGCGCCAGCAGTCAGAGCTTCGTTCCGGAGATTCTGAAGGGAATGAAGGTCACGATGAAACACTTCTTTCGCAACACCAAAGAGGTGGCGTTCGAGCAGCGGCCGGACCCGGTCTTGGAAAGCCTCGATGAGGGGACTACGACGGTCAGCTATCCGGAGCAGAAGCGCCCTTACCCCGAGCGCTTCCGCGGTGTGCACCGGCTCACGCTTCGCAGCGACGGGTCCCCCCGGTGCGTGGCGTGCCTGTGCTGTTCGACCGCCTGTCCCGCTCAGTGCATCTACATCGTTGCCGCCGAGTACCCCGAGGGGGACAAGCGCCGCGGCTACGAGCGTTTTCCGGAGCAGTTCGTGATCGACGAGCTCCGCTGCATCTTCTGCGGTTACTGCGTGGAGGCTTGTCCCTGCGATGCGATCCGCATGGACACCGGCAAACACGCCCCCCCCTACGACTCGCGCGATCAATTCATCTATCGCAAGGATCTGCTCACCGCGGCGACGGCTCGCGATGGCTCGCGTGAGACGGCGAACCGTCGCCCCGAGCCGGGCGATCCCACCCACCCCGGCATCGCTCGCGACCACATCGATTGAGGCGCGCTGCCGCGGCTTGACCATGACTACCGATTTCGAGCCGGTCATTGGTCTCGAGGTGCACGCGCAGCTCCTCACGAAAACGAAGGCGTTCTGCGGTTGCTCGACGTCGTTCGGCGCGCGTCCGAACACCAATGTTTGCCCGGTGTGTCTTGGTTTACCGGGATCGCTGCCGGTTCTGAACGGGGAAGCGGTCCGAATGGCGGTGCGGATCGGGCTCGCCCTCGGCTGCACGATCCAAGAACGGAGCATTTTCGCCCGCAAGAATTATTTCTACCCCGACCTGCCGAAGGGCTACCAAATCAGTCAATACGACGCGCCTCTCTGCACGGACGGCCACCTCGAGATCGCGCTGCCCGATACCGAGCCTCGCAAGGTGGGCATCATCCGCGTGCACATGGAGGAGGACGCCGGCAAGAACGTCCACGGAATGGCCGGCGATTCGATTGTCGACCTCAACCGCGCGGGAACGCCTCTCGTCGAGATCGTCGGCGCGCCCGACCTTCGCTCGAGCGCGGAAGCGGCGGAATACCTCAAACGGCTGCGAGAGATTTTGATGGCCCTCGCGGTGAACGACGGCAACCTCGAAGAGGGTAGCTTTCGCTGCGACGCCAACGTCTCGATCCGTCCGAAGGGCGTATCGCAGCTCGGCACGCGCTGCGAGATCAAGAACGTCAATTCGTTTCGATTCGTCGAGCGGGCCATCGATTTCGAGGTCAAGCGCCAGATTGCCCTCGTGTCAGCAGGCAAGAAGGTCGAGCAAGAGACGTTGCGCTGGGAGGAGGCGAGCGGCAAAACCTACCCTCTTCGTTCCAAGGAAGAGGCGCACGACTACCGCTACTTCCCGGAGCCGGATCTACCGCCGCTCGTCGTGGAGCGTGCGTTCGTGTCCGAGCAGCAAAGCTCGCTCGAGGAGTTGCCCGCCGCGCGTCGGGCGCGCTTCGTTTCCGAGCTCGGGCTGACGCCCTACGCAGCGTCGGTTCTGACCGGACACCCGCGCATCGCCGATTTTTTCGAAGGGGTCGCGCGGCTGTCGGGCGACGTGGTCAAGGCAGCGAACTTCATCCAAACCGAGGTGCTGCGCGACGTGACCGTCGCAGGGCTCGAAGCCACCTTCCCGGTATCGAAAGAACAACTCTCCGAGCTTCTGCGCCTCGCGGCCGACAAGACGATCAGCGGCAAGCAAGCCAAGGACGTGTACGGCAAGATCGTGGGCACGTCGAAGTCACCGCGCGACGTGGTGGCGGAGAGTGGACTCGCGCAGCTCAGCGACCTCGGAGAGCTCGAGGCGATTTGCCGGCGCGTCGTCGAGTCGAATCCCAAGCAGGTCGCCGGTTATCGGGCGGGCAAGACGGCACTCTTGGGTTTCTTCGTCGGGCAGGTCATGAAAGAGACGCGCGGCAGCGCGAATCCTGCGCTGGTCAACGAGATTCTGGTGCGGCTCTTGATCCCGTCATAGCTGTTTCACTTGAGAGCGGGGGTGGTCGCGTTTTTCGGTGCGGCCGTGGCGGCTGGCGCCGCGGGCTTGGCGGCCGGCGCGCGCCTGACCGCTATTTGCCGCTGCAGAATGTTCAAGCTCTCGAGCTCGGCCTCGGCTCGATCCCGATAACCGGCGACGGTGCGCAGACTTTCGAAGAGCTCGCGCGCCTTCGGGTACCAACTGATCTCTTTGTAGCAGCTTGCCGCTCCCCACAGCGCTTCTGCCCCGGCGCTCGTACCGCTGTACCGGTTGGCCACTGCTTCGTATTTCGAAGCGGCCTTTCCGCAGCCGAACGCCGCTTGGGCACTCTTGGCCGAGTAGAGTGCGGCGAGCGCGGCGTTCTTGGAGCCGGTCGCTGCGACATCAGCGAACGCCTTCTCTGCCTCCGCGTAACGCCCGGCCGTGTAGAGGTCCATCGCCGACGCGTACGCGTCGCCGGTGGATGGCGCGAGCGCTCCGGCCGCGACGGGCGCCCCACTCAGCTCGCTTTTCTTCTTTTCCGCGGGCGCGTTGAGAGCAAGATCATCCGACGGCGCGGCGCCCTTATCCAGTCCCCTCGTCGCGCGGCCTTCGATGGGCGCCTCCGATTCCCGCGCGGTGTCGCGCATAGCGACCGCCGGGGGAGGCGACGCGGCGAACGGGGCGGCGGAGGCGCTCGGCCGCTCGTCCTCTCGTCGCCACCCCGGCCCGGTCGGTTGTGCGCGCATACCACGCGCACGCTCTTCGGGCGTAGCAAAGCGTTCGGGGTGCAGCTCCTCCGCGGACTGCTCGGGCACGCCACGCTCGGTGACGCTGACTCGGCTCGGCGCGCCGCTCCGGTCGGGCTTGACACGCAAGAAGATGACGCTCGAACCCAACATGAGAAGCAGGATGGCCGCCATCGCCGTTTGGGGACGCATGGCGTAGCTTCCTGCCCATGAAATGGCGCGCCCCACCCGCTTCGGCCAGGGGACATTGCGTTGCGCCTCGCGCGCCGCGTGGAAGATGCGCGCGTCGAGACCCGCCGGCGCTTCGACGAGGGGCAACACCCCGATCTTCAGAGTCGCCCTGAGCCCCGACCATTGCGCTTGGCAGCGCTGGCACCCCTCGGCATGGCGTTTGGCCGCCGCCAGCGTGAGCTCATCGAGCTCGTCGTAGACAGCGTCGATGATGATCTGATCGAACTTCTCGCAATCCATGGTCGATCTCAGCGCAGCGCCCGCGCGTACTCCTCGAAGTCGGTGAGAGCTTCTTGCAATCGCTCGAGCGCGTAGCGCATTCTACTCTTGACGGTGTTCTCCGGTGTTGCAGTGATCTCGGCGATATCTTGAAACGCGAGATTGGCCACGTGCCGGAGCAAGAAGACCTCGCGCTGTTCGTGCGGCAGTGCCTCGACCGCCGCCACGACCTTCACCTGGATTTCGCTCGAAATCGCCGTTCGCTCGGTCGAGGCACGCGGATGCAGATCGGCGATCTGCTCGGCGAGCAGCGGACCGTCGCCGGCCTCGCCCGTTTCGCGCTGATCGAGCGAAGCGTGGCGCCGGTAGGACGCCTTGCGAACGTGATCGATACAGAGGTTGCGCGCAATCGTGTACGCCCACGTCGTGAACTTGGCCTCGTGCTTGAAGGAGCCCGCGCTCTCGATGATCCGCAAAAAAACCTCCTGAACCAGATCCTCTGCCGCTGGGGGCACCTTGATTTGACGAAGCACGAAGTTGAACATCGGCGTCTTGTGGCGCTCCACCAGCGTTGCGAAAGCGGCGAGATCGCCGCGCTGATAGCGCGTCATCAACGCCTCGTCGGTTACCTCGGCTCGTCCGCTGCTCCGCACAATCTCATCGTACGGGGACTCGTACCCGCTGAAAATCACCTCGTTGAAATAGACGTTGGCGACCCTGGTAAGGCCCCTCCAAGCCCTTTCTCGGGGGGTCGAGACTGCCATTCTGTCGATCCG
>DASWDH010000477.1:0-4905 GCA_036395495.1 Polyangiaceae bacterium | reverse complement strand
CTGGTACCTCGACGTGGCGTTGGGCGTCGGTTGGCCGGCGCGCGTCCCTTTCGCACTCGCGGAGATCGCAGCCCAGCGAACGCCGACGGGGACCTTTCGATGGCGCAACGAGCCCGACGTCTTCGACGCGCTGCGAGGGACCCTCAAGGCCAGGAAACCTCCTCTTTCCATCGACGACCTCTGGTTGGAGTTCGCGACGGCGCGTCTCTTCATGGGTGCGCGGGACGACGGCCTCCATTTTCCGGAGAGCGCGTTTTTGGGCAGCTTCGGCCGAATCAGGTTCGAATGGAGCTTGCCTTACGTTTCGCTCCCGCGCAGGGTCTCGCCCGATCGGCCGATCGACCCGAGTGGCGCAACCTACGTCTGGATCGATCTCAGCGGCGCGCCGCGGGGGACACGTCTCGCGTTCCGCGCGGAATGGGAACCGCCGGTCCTCTTTCGATGGGCGCTGGTGCGGATCCGCTCCGATGGTTCGGAAGCCTCGCGTGTGCTCATCGTCGCGCAGCAGAAGGCGACGTCCGCCGAGCGAAATCTGGAGGACCTCGATGGCTTGGCCGGGGTCGCCGTGGTGGGGGTCAACATCGGCGATCTTCGCCTCGACGAGCCGTTCGACCCCGACGAGGCCCCCTACGAACCACATGCCTACGTGCTCACCGTCGCAGCACTGCATTGAAGCGTCTCGCACCGAACAGGATCGCCAGCCCGGCGATCCACAGGGCTGCGTCGGAAGAAGGAGAGCGATGCGCAACGGAGCAGCCGCCGTAAGCGCGTGCGCTGCCGAAGGCGATCCATCGATCGGCACCCACCGGCAGCGAGCGACGCCCCGAAAGGCGGGTGTCATCGATGCCGAGTGGGACGCCATCCAAGCGGACGTCGATTTGCGCCATGCCGCTGCCCCAATCGGGTAGCCCGGCGATCTGAAAACGCCACAGACCGGTTCCTTCGCGCGCGAGCGGTCTCATGATCGTCGCTCCGCCACTCACCTCGAGCGAGAGGCGCGCGACGTCGAATCCATCGGCGAGCGATCCGTCGCTCGCGCGCATCTCTACCGTTCCGGTGACCGTGGCGCGCGCGTCGGGATGCAGGTAACCGCCGGACAGAGACATCCAGCTTCGAGACGCGTCGGGCTCCCGCACGACCGGTGAAGAGCGAGCTACGTGGGCATCCACCGCCCCCTCGACGTCGAGGGCACCGGCCCCGAGTTGATAGTCGAGTGCGACGTTGCCTTCTGGCCGCCGGGCACCCTGCTCGAGCAGGTGCGCGATGTCGGGCTGGGTGAGGGTCGCATCGCGCTCGAAGAGGAGCGCCACCGCTCCAGCGACTTGAGGAGACGACATCGACGATCCACTGAGCAGCGCATGCGTTGCGTCGATGACGAGGCACTCGTTTTCGGCCGGACAAAGGCCGGAGGGTGCACTGAAGATGCTCGGGTGCCCTGAACCGGGCACGGCATCTTTGCTCATCGCGCCCACGACCATGGCTCCCGGCGCCGAAACTTCCGGCTTCATCACGCCGCTCGCGCTCGGGCCGGCGGAACTGAAATAACAAGTACTGTCGCTCGGCGCGAGAAGTCTCGTCGAGCCGTGCAGCGCGGCGCTATCGTGATCGAGGAGATCGCGATCGGTCCAGAGCGTGCGGTTCACCGTGCAGCCGACCGAAATGAGGTCAGGATGCGAAGCTGGGACCCCGATGGTTCCAGCGCGTGTCGCCACTTCGAAGAATTGATCTCCGAGCGCGGCTCCCCCGTCGAGAAGGCTCTCCTCCCACAAGTCGACGAACCCGTTCCCTTCGAAGTGGAGGATCATTTCGCTCGTCGCCGGCCATTTCCCTTGCCAGGCGATGATCGCGCCGTGCGTGTCGGTCGTGAGCGGTACACGCCCGTCGGTGACATCGTTGAACACGGTGGCCACGAGGCTGCCGTCCGGCGACGCGGCGCGCTCCGCCTGGTGAACACCGACCGGAGACATCGTGAGGCCTCGTGGGCCCTCGAGACCGATCGCAACGTCGTCAGTCGGACGAAAGGTGGCCCAGACGAAGACCGTTCCGGAAACATCGGGGTCGCCCACACGCCCGGGTGCGAGAAGCGGCACGCGCGCGGGAATCGAACGATCGACCCGCACTTCGGTGTGGACACCGAGGGTCTGCTCCGGGCGGTCGCCGACGTAAAGCCCTGCGCTGTTGCCAGCGGCAACCACGATGGCGCGCCCCGGGTGGTCCGCACCGACCAAGGCCGCGAGCGCCTTCTCGACCGGCGACGTGCCGTCGTGCGGCCCGAAGTCGCTGCCCACGCTGATGTTGATCACCGCGGGCAAGCCCATCGCGTCCGCCCGATCGAAAATGAAACGTGCGCCGTTCACGACGTCGACGTCGTTGGCTTCGCCGAGCGTACCGTGACCGACCGCCGCAAAGACGATCGTCGCTTCGGGCGCACCGCCTACGTAGCGCGCTTCCGCTCCCCCGTTGCCGGCCGCGATCGAGGCGACGTGCGTGCCGTGGCCAAGCCCGTCGCGCGGCGCATAGGCCGTGACATCGCCGAGTGCGAGGTCGATGTCCGTCTTGTCGAGCACGGCGCACGGCGTCTGCATCGGATCGATGCAACCGAACGCCGCTTCGAGTTCGGGGTGCTTGCCGAGGCTCGGATGGCCCAAGTCGAGCATCCAGGCAATGCGCGTTTGGCTGAGCGCATCGCGAAAGTCGGCGTGCGTCACGTCGATCGCGTCGTCGACGATCCCCACGATGACGCCTTTTCCGGTTCCCGCGAGGGGCGAGTTCAGCGCCTGCAGCGCGGCACGGTACGCCAGGGTGCCGTTGAGCCTAGCCGACTGATCGAGCACCGGACGAAGCGGCGGCCAAAGCGAAAAGGGGAGCCCGGGATGACTCGCTTCGAACCGCGCGAGGTCGCCGGGCCACAGGCGGACGGTCGCGAGACCCGCGCCGAGCGGCTGCCAACCCATCGCTCGCGCGTCGGTCCCCACAGGCAGCTCGACGACCAGCGGTAGCCTCCCCGAAGGATCCGCGAAAGGATGACGCGCGGGAAAGCCCGGGGACAGCAAGCCGATCGCCGCGGCGTCCAGCCGCACCTCCGCGTCCGCCCCAGGCGACGCCGCGGCCATCGCGAGCACGACGGCGAGCGCGGGCAGAGATCGGCAGACGGCGCAACGTTCGTGCATCAGACCGGCGGTACGAGGTGCTTCTTGGAGGGACGCCGTTCGTGTTTGTCTGCATAACGGGCGAATCGCGACGCGATTTCGGCGCGCAGCCGATCGGAGGGGACGATGGCGTCGATGGCGAGCTCGCTGGCGAGTGCATGAATATCGATGTCGGCGCGGTATTGTTCGCGAAGCCGCTCGATGTAAGCCTGCCGCTCGGGTCCCTCTGGAATTTCCTGGATCTTGTTGTAGTAGACGGCGTTCACCGCGGCTTGCGGACCCATCACCGCGATGGATGCCGTCGGCAGCGCGATGCATGCGTCCGGTTCGAAGGCCGGACCGCACATGGCGTAAAGACCCGCGCCATACGCTTTTCGCACGATCACCGACAGCTTGGGGACGGTGGCCTCGCTCACGGCGGCGATCATCTTGGCCCCTGCTCGGATGATTCCCTGTCGCTCGACCTTCGTCCCGATCATGAATCCGGGTACGTCCGCCAGATACAACAGGGGAATGTTGAAGGCATCGCAGAGCCAGATGAAACGCGCGGCCTTGTCGGCGCTGTCGACGAACAACACGCCTCCCAGCCATTTCGGTTGGTTGGCCACGATGCCGACGGCTCGTCCATCGATGCGGGCGAACCCGGTGACGATTTCGCGGGCGAAGAGCTTCTTGATCTCGAGGAAACTCCCCTCGTCTACGATCGCGTCGACGACCGCCATCATGTCGAAAGCTTTGTTTTCGTCGGAAGGGATGACATCGCAGAGCGGTTTCGAAGAAGGTCGGGCGGCGCGCGGCTCGCTCTGCCCAGGCTTTCCCTCGAAATTCTGCGGCATGTAGGCGAAGTATGCCTTGGCAAACGCGATGGCTTCCTCTTCGGTCTTCACCAGCACGTCTCCGCAGCCCGATACGGAGCAATGCATTTTGGCGCCGCCCATCTCTTCCAGCGTGACCTTCTCACCGATGACCATCTCGGCCATGCGGGGTGAGCCGAGGTACATGCTCGCGTTGCCTTCGACCATCACGACGATGTCGCAGAACGCCGGTATGTAAGCACCCCCCGCGGCCGACGGTCCGAAAAGCAGACAGATCTGGGGCACCTTTCCGGACAGCGCGACTTCGTTGTAGAAAATCCGGCCCGCGCCACGACGACCGGGAAACATCTCGACTTGATCGGTGATGCGCGCTCCGGCGGAGTCCACCAGATAAAAAAGAGGGCAACGAAGGGTGTCGGCCGTTTCCTGAATGCGGATGATCTTCTCCACCGTCCTTCGCCCCCACGACCCGGCTTTCACCGTCGAGTCGTTGGCCATGATGGCGACGGCCCGGCCTTCGATCGTTGCCACCCCGGTGATGACGCCATCGGCGGGAAGGTCGGGCTGCGTCGCGTTGGCGAAGAGCGCGTCTTCGACGAAGGAGCCTCGGTCGACCAGCCGATCGATGCGCTCGCGGGCAAAGAGCTTTTTCTGCTCCGCATTCTTCTGGTGGTACTTGGGCGCGCCGCCCCGTTCTATCTCGGCGATCCTCTTTTTGATCTCATCATCCTGTGACATGGCGACCATCCGAGCATAGCTCAGCCGAGGAACTGGATCGGAGACAGTCATGCTAGTGCATCGTTTCGATGCACTGAACGAGTGCTGTCCACCAGACATTCGGCCATGTTTGCGAATGCCGTCCTGTTCGGCGCCGGAGGCGCCGCGGGGGTGGGGCCCCATTCCGGACTTGCTCCGGTGGGCGCGGGGGCGGAGCCCCCGAT
>DASWDH010000476.1:0-14416 GCA_036395495.1 Polyangiaceae bacterium | reverse complement strand
AGCTCCCGGCCGACCATCATCGCCACGATTTTCTCGTGCGTCGCCTGGTCGCGCGACAGGTCGCCGACGTAGCGCCCATCGCGCAGCACGGTGATCCGGTCGGCCAAGTTCAGCACCTCCTCCATCCGATGCGAGATGTAGACGATGCCGATGTTTTCCGAGCGAAGCTGGCGGATGATCTTGAAAAGCTGCTCGGATTCGCCGGCGGTGAGCGAGGACGTCGGCTCGTCCATGATGATGATGCGCGCGTTCACCGAGAGCGCCTTGGCGATCTCGACCATCTGCATTTGACCCGCCGTCAGCGTAGAGACCGGAGTGGTCGGCGGGAGTTTGAGACCCACACGATCGAGCAACGCGGCGGCTTTGGCGTACATGTCGCTGCGGCGAAGCACGGTCATCAGCCCGCCCGAGCCTTCGTTGCCGAGGAAGATATTCGCGGCGATGTCGAGGTTCGGCGCGAGCATCAGCTCTTGATGAATGAGAGCGATGCCGTGGCGCTTGGCTTCCCGCACGTCGCTCAAAACGACGGGCTTGCCGTCGATGAAGATTTCGCCTTCGTCGGGCAGGTGCGCTCCCCCGAGTACTTTCATGAGGGTGCTCTTGCCCGCGCCGTTTTCGCCCATCAGGGCCAGCACTTCCCCGGCCTCGAGCGTCAGCGCGACGTCCTGCAGCGCGATGACACCCGGAAACCGCTTGGTGATGCGGCTCATCGCGAGCAAGCTGGGAGTTTGGGAACGCTCCGCGCTCATGGCGTGGCCCTTAACACACGAAATGGAAAACGGCTCGCGTTCTCGAGTGGCTTTTTCGGCTGGTTCAATGCAACGATCGGGGACGGAGCGCCCCAAAACGGCTCAAAGAACCTCTTGCTTTCCCGATCCGGAGACGACCGCGCGCGGCGAAATCCCACGCGTGTCGACGACTGCCCCGCCAACCCCGATTATTTTTCACGGCATTTTCGTCGGTTCCTTCGATTCGCGATTGAGGTCAACCGGTTGACTACCACGAAATATTGGCGATCGCGCCCAGGAGCGCGCCAGTTCGCGGGCCTCCGCCGTGGGTAGCTCAGCTCGCCCGTCGTCCATGGCTCCCGAACCCGGAGGCGGCCCGAAGGGCGCGCCGAGTAACAAGAAAGTGACGACGCCGTTGCCGAGCGCCGCACCCCCCGGTAATTGTAGAGGTGGGTGGCGAGATCATCGTCGGCAGGTCGGCATTCGGTGGTCAGCCGAAATGCCATCACTCGGTAGGGCGCAGCGGGAGTAACATCGCAAAAGGACATGCTGGTACGTTGTAAATCGTGCTCCACGGACTTCATCATCGGCGACGATGTCGCGCGCGTGCTCCGAAAACGGAATGGCACCGTCCCGTGCAGGAAATGCAAAGCGCCGATCGCGTTGGGAGCTTCGAATAACGAGCCATCGAGCTCCGATCCGGGCCAGCGGACGTCGGGTGTACCCGGTACCGCCACGCCACTGAAAGTCGGCCCCGGGGGGCGTCCCAGCTCCCTGCCGACAAGCAGGCCCGGAGATGCTCCAGCGGGGAGCTCGGCGGACCCGAATTCATCTGGGAGTTCGACAGGTGGCGCGCCGAAGACAGCGCCGATTCGGACGCCCTCTCCGACGAACGTCGTCCGCACGTCGCCGCTACGAACCGCGCGAACGCCCGTGGAGCTGAAAGTGCCGCGCACGCCGATGGCCGCCAAGGTACCGACACCGGGACCTCAGCCCGCGGTCCCGCCTGGAAGGGGCTCCGCTCCCTCGGCGTCCGGATCGGCGGGCAGCAGGCTGCCGCCGCAGGTGCCGGCGCCGGGTGTAGCGGCCAGTGCGCCGCAACCCGGCTCGCCGACAGGGCGCTCTTCCGCTCTTCCACCGCGACCGGGTGAAGTGTCGGTCGCGCGTACTTCGGCCGTGCCGCCGCAGGCGTCGACGGCTGAACTCCGCTCCAGGCCTCCGCCGCTTCCTGGTCACGAGGAACTTCGATCCAAGCCGCCTCCTCTTCCGCAGCAAGCCGTCCATCACGAATCGGCGTCGAAACCACCGCCTCTTCTCGATCGACCCAGCGATCCTTACCGATCGAGACCGCCGCCGCTTCCGGGCGTCGCCGCGCACAAGGACGGGCCCCAAGGTAAACTGCCCGCCCCTTCGGGTGCCAAAGTTTCGGCTCCGCCACCGGTCACCGAGATCCCCTCGGATTGGATCGAGCCCGAGCCCGACGAAATGCCGTCGCAACCGCCGGCGGCAGCGCCAAACGGCACCGTCGCGACGCCAGGTGGGACGGGCGTACCCGTTGCGCCGCCACCCATGGCGCCACTAGCGCCGCCCATCGTCCATCATGCTCCGCCCCCGCCACCACCCGCGCCCATCATCAATGTTCCCGCCCCGCCGGCGCTGCCGAACGAACTCGCTACGCCTGCGACGGCCGGACACGAGATCGTGATTCCCACTCCCGCGATCGCGAGCGCGGTCACCGTTCCCGCATCTCCGGCCGCGCTCTCCTCACGCGAGGACCTCGACGATGACCAGCCGTTCGGCCGTCGTCCGAAGAGAGCACGATGGGCGGCGGCCGCCGCGTTCCTGCTCGGTTTGGGCGCGGTCGGTCTCTGGAGCGCCCTGCATGCGAAATCCGCCGAGCCAGGCAAGGCAGCCGCGACCAGCACGGTGGCACCCACCCCGGTCGCAGCTCCCGTGCCGCCGCCGCGCGCAGAGCCGACGGCTGTTCCCGATCCGAGCCCGCCGAATCCCGAACCCCAAGCGGCCGCGCAGCCAACCGCCGAGAAAACGCCGAGCCCAGCGGCACCGGCGCCGGACACGCAAAACGAAGCGCGGTCGGCGCGAGGATCCAAGACGGCGACGGGCTCTCCGCCGCCACGCTCGTCGCCGGGTGCGTCCAAGGGCGGGGAAGCGAAGGGCGAAGGGGAAGCATCGGAGCCGGGTGCCCCGGTTGCGCCAAGCAAGGGGCACTCGACCGTCGACGACGAAGCCCTGCAGGTGGCGGTCGCGCAGGCCACCGAGCGCGCGAAAGGCTGCCGTATCGAGGGGGGCCCGACCGGCGTCGCCCACGTATCGGTCACGTTTGCGCCGAGCGGCGATGTCATCGGCGCCAACGTGCAGGGCTCGCCATTCGCGCACACGTTGGAGGGAGAGTGCATCGCAGCGAAGTTCCGCGCCTTGCACGTTCCCCCATTTTCAGGCAACGACGTCACGGTCCGTAAGTCCGTTTCGATTCAATGAGCCACTGAGAGCGCGGCTGGCTCAGACGATCGAGGCCAAGGCGATGAGCGCCACGCCGGCGAGAAAACCGAGCATTCGCTCTCGTCGTTCTCGCGGCGTTTTGCCGGAGTGGATTTCCGGCAAGAGATCCGTCGCGGCGATGTAGAGAAACGTGCCCGCGGTGACGGAAAGCACGAGCGCGGTCAGATGCTCGATTCGTCGGGAAGCCAGGATCACCCCGGCCGCGCCGAGCGCGGCCGTCAGCTGAACTGCGGCCAGGGCGAAGAGCGCCCGCCCCCGCGTCAAGCCGGCGGCGCGCAGCAGCGCATAGTCACCGATTTCCTGCGGTAGCTCGTGGGCGATGACCGCGAGCGCCACGCCCAGGCCGACCGATGGAGCGATGGAAAAAGCTGCCGCCACGACCGCGCCGTCACCGATGTTGTGGAGGGCGTCCGCGAAGAGCAGACCACCGGGCAGCGAGCTCGGCAGCGCCTCTTTGCGATGGTGATGGCCCGCCAACCACTCGATGATTGCGAACGCCACGAAGCCGGCGAACGACCATCGGAGCGCTGCCGGGCCGTAGACCGCCACCGCTTGCGGAAGGACCTCCAAGAACGCCGCCGCGAGCAGGGCTCCCGCGGCCAATCCAACGAGCGCACACTCGTAACGTCGAAGCCATCGATCGGACAGCAGTCCACCGGCGAGACCGGCGAGACCGTCGGCGATGATCGCCAGACCTGTGAAGAGCCAGACTCGGTTCATGGATTTCGGGGAGGTCCGCCGATCGCGATCGCCTCGAAGAGCTGTTCTTTAGGATGACGCATCCCACAACAGCTCTCCTGCTTGGCGTCAATGCCGATGTCGATCTCCTTCCCGTTTGACTTGCGTCGGATCCAGCTCGAAATCCGTCCTTTCACGAAGCCCCCTCCAGGACGGACCCTCGCCCTCATCTGGCGCCCGCGCTCTGCGCTCGGCGATGTCTTCAAGCAGCTAGCCGCTGCGTCCGAGCGGCGTTGGCAGAAGGCCCAAAAACGACCTCCGCAGGGTCCAGGCAGTAGGACTTTCGACCTGGTAACCCTACCGCCGCGCCACGTGTTTGAAACAATGTCGTTTCTTCGCAGAAAAGCGAACGGTAGTTAAGTATCGTCGTGAGGACGGGAGAGGGGAAGCTTGGGTGGCAATGGCGGAGGCTGGGGACATGAGCATCCAGAGGAGCGACTTGGAGCAGGTCGCAAGGTCGATCGGCGAACGTTGGGGCAGGCGGCTGAAGGAGCAGCGCATCGCGAACGGCCTTCGGCTCGGAAGCTGGCCGTGCGCACTCGAAGAGGCTCGTCAGCTCATCGACGAACTCTTGGGGCGCAGGCTGAGCGAAGAAGAGCGGGAGCCCTTGGCGATCATCGTCGAGCGAAGCGCGCGACGAGCTTGGTATTGACGCCAGTCGGGGTAAGATGGCCAGCAGGGGATGATCGAGAAGCGCCAGCATAGCCGGGTCACGATCTCGGCCGAAGTGAATCTGTCTTCCGAGGACAACTTCTACGCCGGCGCGGCGCGCGATATTTCTGTGGGTGGCCTGTTCGTCGAAACCGAGTTCGGGTTTCCGATTGGAGCCGAAATCACGGTCCTCTTGCGGCTTCCCAACAAGGTTCTCTCGCTGCGAGCGGAGGTGATGTGGGCCGTCGCGAAGGGCACGAAGACGACCGGCTTGGGGCTTCGTTTCGTCGACTTGCCGTCAACCGCCAAGAACGAGATCGAAGCTTTCATGACGCAGCGTCAGCCGATCGATTTCAGCGTCGAAGACGAGGTAGCGAAACCGCCGCCGCTCCCCGATTCTGCGCGTCGGAAATAGTCGGCAGCTGGCCTGGTCAAGGGCGGGCGATCAGGATGGCATTTCAAGTTTTTGGGGCAAAGAAAAACCTTCCCTCTTCCCGTCTTCCTGTGAATTCTCTCCCAAAGCCATGAATCGACGTTCGCCTGCGACCGACTGCGCTCAGGCGCTCCATGTCATCGACCCTGCCACCGGCGGGATCGTGCCGCCGCTTCACGTAGCGACCACCTACGCGCGAGGTTCCGATTATCGGCTTCTCGGCGGACGGGTGTATGGTCGCGACGAGATGCCGACGGTCGAGCCGGTCGAGCAGCTTTTGGCTCGGCTCGAGCGTGGCGTCGAGGCGATGCTGTTTGCCAGCGGGATGGCCTCGGCCACCGCCGTCTTCCGCGCACTCTGCCGTCCGGGCGATCACGTCGTCGCACAGGACATCATGTACTTCGGCTTGCGTGCCTGGTTGCGCCGGCTCTCTTCGCAGTGGCAGGTCGCACTCGACCTGGTCGACGCGACTCGGCCCGAGGAGCTGCGCCGCGTCGTCCGCCCGGGTCAGACTCGTATCGTTTGGGTGGAGACACCCGCCAATCCTACTTGGGACGTCGTCGATCTCGCCGCCGCTGCCGAGATTGCACATGGCGCGGGCGCGCTGTTGGCCGTCGACTCCACCGCCGCGACCCCCGTCCACACCCGACCGATCGAACACGGCGCCGACTTGGTCATGCACGCCGCGACCAAGTATTTGAATGGGCATAGTGACGTGCTCGCCGGAGCCTTGGTCACCGCGCGCGCCGACGAGTCCTGGCGAGCCCTGCGGCAATACCGCCACGACGACGGAGCTTGCTTGGGCGCCTTCGAGGCATGGCTGCTCTTGCGCGGAATGCGTACGCTCTACGCGCGGGTCGAGCGTCAGAGCGCGAGTGCCCTCGAGCTCGCCCATCGTCTCGAGCGCATTTCCGGCGTGCGTGTGCTCTACCCTGGTTTGGCGTCCCACCCCAATCACGACGTCGCCCGTCGACAGATGGAGGGTGGCTTCGGCGGCATGGTCTCCATTCGGTTGGCCGGCGGGCGTATGCAGGCCCTCGAGGTGGCTGGCCGGCTGGAGCTATTTTTGCGGGCGACGTCGCTCGGGGGCGTGGAGAGCTTGGTCGAGCACCGCGAAACGGCGGAGGGCACCGACACGATCTCTCCGCCCGATCTATTGCGACTTTCGATTGGCATCGAGGACGTCGAAGATCTGTGGCAGGACCTCGAGCAAGCCCTACGGCCCTGACGCACGGCAAGTGGACGAAAGGTCTGCGCCGAGTCACTCGACGAGCGAGCCACCGCAACCCGCTTTGCTATCTTGTGTCAGGGGGGCGCATGTCGCGCAGGATTCTCGTCGTGGATGATGATGCCGACATGCTCGCCGGGCTGCGCGAGCTCCTCGAGCACGATCAGGAACAGCCCTAAAGTCCGAAAGGATAGGTGTCGGGCACCTCGCCGGCCGAGGATGTCCGCACCGCAAGCGGCACGACCGCCCGCGTCTCGTCGAACCACACGTACTCGTCGAACTGCTCCGGCAAGCTCGCCTGAAAATAGTGGCTCATGAGCTCGGTGTCGGGCCGATAAACGACGCCGATGGCCCGTTCGAGTCGCGGCGCGGCGAGCTCGTCGCGCACGGCTCGCCGGACGGGATCGCGCAAGTGCAGCGCAAATGCCGGCACATTGGCTCGATGAAAGAGCGACTCGTAACTTTGCGCATGCGCAGGCCGAACGAGCATCTTCTCCATCGGCGCATCCCAGTCGGAGGCCGCGGCGACCGTGCCATGGTCGGTGCCGAATCCGACCAGGTAAGCATCCCGTCCGAATTGGTTGCGACAGAACTGTCCCAGGTTGCGCTCACCGCGGATGCTCATCTCGGTGGCCGCGGCGTCGCCGATGTGCGAGTTGTGCTCCCAAACGATACCCTTCGAGCCCTCGCCGTAAAATGCAAGAAGCGAGCGTAGGGTGTCGAACATATGCGCGTCGCGCAGGTTCCAAGAAACGACGGAACCGTAGTACATCTCGCGGTAGTAACGCTCGGCATTAGCAACGACGCGAGCATTCTGTGCCGCGTCGAAAAAGCGCTCCCCGTCCCTCTCTGCATATTGGAAGCGCCGCTCGAGCATGTCGCGCAGCATGGCTACGACAGCACTCTCCGAGCTCTGGTAACGGCCGACCAGAACGGCTCGCCCGTACGCGGCAGGATCCTTCTGCCATGGGGTGAGCGCGCCATAGCGACTGCGGGCCACACCGGCCGCATCGGGATCCACCTCGTCCAGGTAGACGAGGACCGCGGCCATCGACGTGAACATGCTGTAGAGGTCGAGGCCGTGAAAGCCCACCTTTTCGCCGGCGTCTGCACGTGCAGCGTTGTGGGCGCGCAACCACTCGACGAATCGTTCCACTTCCTCGTTGCGCCACATCCAGCTGGGAAACCTGGAAAACGGCGTAAATGGGAGGTTGGAACGGGGCGGCTCGCCGAGCACGTACGAATCGACGCGCGCCGCATCGGGCCAATCCGCTTCGACCGCGACGAATCGGAAGCCTCGTTTGGCGATCAGCTCCTGCGTGATTCGCGCACGCATTCGGTAAAATTCGCTCGTGCCGTGCGTCGCTTCGCCGAGCAGCACCACCCGTGCGTCGGCAATGTGGTCCAGCATGGCCTGCACCGACGCGTCTTCGATGCTGGAGATCGGTTCGGCCGCCTCGCGCACCAATTGGACCACCGAGCTACTGCTGCTCGGCCGGGCCGATGATTGGAGTATGCGCCCGTAGTCGCGCCAGCCCTCCTCGCCGATCAGAGGTACGAACTGCACGTCGGTGATGGGTTCCTCCCTGAACTCCTTCTCGCTCGTGCGCGTCACCTTGAGCAGCACCTGCGAGGATTCGAGGGCGCCCACCGGGATGACCAAGCATCCGCCGATGGCCAGCTGCGCGAGCAAAGCGGGCGGCACTTTGGGGCCGCCCGCCGCCACGGCAATGGCGTCATAAGGCGCGTGCTCGGGCCATCCGAGCGAGCCGTCGCCGCTTCGCACGTGGACGTTGGAGAAGCCGAGAGCGACGAGTCGCTCTTCGGCCGACGCGGCAAGCGACTCGAGCCGTTCGATCGTGTACACCTCACCCGCGATCCGACTCAGGATCGCTGCCGCATAGCCGGAACCGGTGCCCACTTCGAGCACGCGTTCGCCTCCGCGCAGGCCGAGCGCCTCGACGGTGAGGGCGACGATGTAGGGTTGTGAGATGGTCTGCTCTTCGCCGATGGGTAGAGGCCCGTCTTCGTAGGCAAACTCGGCCAGCGCGGCGGGAATGAATGCCTCTCTCGGCACCTCGCCGAACGCCTGCAGCACCCTGGGATCCGAAATCCCGCGACCTTTCAGCTGGTTCGTGACCATCTCCGTGCGCAGCCGATGCAGATCCGCCATCGCGACCTCCAGGGCAATGCTGCGCCCGTTTCACCGCTCGAACCAAACAACTTTCGGCCGAGTTGGCGCACCCGATGCATTGCATGGGTGGTGATTCGTGTCGCAAGGAGGCATTCGCCATGAGCCGTGCAGTAAGAATCGAAGATGATCTGTCCATCCCGCGTCCACCGGGGCTCCGACCGACGTGGACGACCTGGGCCTACATCGCTTTCATGATTGCCGTCGTCGTCTTCACGGCGATCGGCCTTCAGTCGAACGTGTTTCGCTGAACGAGCGACGCATGCGCTGCGCCGGCCGCGCAGTCCTTGCGCTACGAGCGTTCGTCTTCGGCCCGCGCGTGGTCGAGAAGGAGGGCTGCCGCGCTCGTACCCAGCTCGTCGGAACAAGCAACGTCCTGAGCGCTGAACTCGAACTGTCCCTTGGTCCAGTCGAGCACTCGATTCACCAGCATTCGCTGGCTCTGCGTACGCGGCGCTCCATCGATTTCGATCTTGAGAGGGCGCCCTGACTCGATGTAGACGCGCGCCGCCCCGTCCCCCACCAACAGCAGAACGCCCGTTTTTCGTTCGAGCTCGAGGAACGACAGGACGGACGCGACCGAGACTTGGTCGAAATCGCCGCGGAGCGTCTTTTGCTGAATGAGAGGTGAATGCGGGCGTTGGGCTCGATCGACGGCGCGATCGACGCGCACCAAAAGCTCGTCGGGCTCGAACGGCTTGGCGATGTAATCGTCGACTCCCAGCTTGTAGCCGCGAAGACGCTCCTGCTGGCCCGCCAAGCTAGTGAGAAGCAAGATCGGAATCGAGCAGAGCGAAGGACGTGATCTCAGAATCCGCACCAGCTGCCAGCCGTCGATGGCCGGCATTTGAATGTCGAGGAGTGCGACATCGGGCGGCTGCCTCAAGCACTCTCCGAGTCCCGCGAGACCGTCCTTGGCCGACCGCACCTTGTCGCCGCGCTCGCGAAATACCTTGGCCACCTGCTCGCGCGCGGTCGAATCGTCATCGATGATGAGGACGTCGAGGGGTCGCGTACGCCGCCGCCTGCCGCTCGATTCGGGTTCCTGCTTGACGCTGTGGTCAGCGACGAACCGCTGAAGCCGGGTCATGTTGTCCTGATCGAGATCCAAAAACTGGATCCCCATGCCGGCCTTGGTCCCGGTCTTTTGGGCTAGCTCCTTGTCCCGTACATAAACGACTCTGCAGGTGATCGGGATCTGTCCCCCATTTTCCGGCAGCTCGATCTGCACGAGGATCACGGCGTTGAGCGGCAAGAAGTGCTCGGTGGCGAGGAACATCCCTCCTCGCGAGAGGTCACGACTGTACGCCACGACGAGTCGATCGATGCTCGAGTACTTGACCCGAAAGACCCCCTGGATTCGCGGGAACTCGCGCGACTCGCGTTCGTCCGTCACTCGGCGATTGTATCACGCTCCCGATAGCAGGGCGCCGGGAAGCACACATCCGCGCCCGGTGCGCCATGTCGAGAAGACACCGACTCGGTGGGTCGAAGGTCGCTCGGCACTCGGTCGCAACGACCTTCGGTTTTCTTTCCGCGAGGGAGACCGAGGAAAGTGGCCTACTCCTATTTGGCGTCTTGATTTCAAGCCTGAGCTCGCGCGATCGTTGTTCGCAAAGATAAGGGGGACAAGCAGGTCATGTACCCGCCTAACCAGTCTTACGACGACGAGCCATCGGTCCTCGTCGTCGACGACGACCTCGGAAATCTCGTCGCCTTCGAAGCCGTGCTGGAATCATTGATTTGTCGCCCGGTGCGCGCTCTTTCGGGATCAGACGCCGTCGAACGAACTCGCGATGCCGACTTCGCCGCCATCATCATGGATGTGCGCATGCCCGGACTGGACGGTTATGCTGCGGCATCGTTCATTCGGCAAAACCCTCGATCGGCATCCACTCCCATCCTTTTCGTCAGCGACCATGACGACCTCGACGTCGCTCAGTTGACCGGGCTCTACGGAAACACGGGCCACGTCGATTCGCTGCAGAAGCCGTTCGCACCGGAAATCCTTCGGGCCAAGATCACATGGTGGCTCGAGCTTTTTCATCGAGAGCAGCATGTGCAGGCGCTCGAGCTGGCCATTCATCGCGCCCAAGCACAAGCGCGCAGCAAGGACGACGTCCTTGCCATGGTCGCTCATGACTTGAGCGGGGCGTTGACGGCCATCAACTTGAGCACCGCCAAATTGCGACGCGAGGCGATGGGAAGCGGCGCTGACTCCAAGCTCCTCGGCACCGTGGAGCGTCACGTCGAGCTCGTCCGACACAACGCGCACCGGATGACGATGATCGTCGCCGACCTGCTCGACAACGTGCGGATCGCGTCCGGCACACTGCGTCTCGATGTCGGTCTTCACGCCTTCGAGGACATCGTCGCTCAAGCCGTCGACCTGCTGCGACCCCTCGCCGAGCAAAAGAGCATCGAAATGGTCGTGCGCGGCGATGGATCGCGTTCTGTCGCCTGCGATCGCGATCGCATGTTGCAAGTGCTTTCCAACCTTCTCGGCAACGCCCTCAAGTTCACGCCCTCTACGGGTCGGATCGAAATCGAGATGACCTCGCTCGACGATGCGCTCGTCGTCTGCGTGCGGGATACCGGACCAGGAATCGCATCGGACGAACTTCCGCTCGTCTTCCAGAAGTACTGGCAAGGCAGAAGCGAAGTCGCGCGCGCGGGGGTCGGGCTCGGACTCGCGATCGCCAAAGAGATCGTTCTTGCGCATCAAGGCCGCATCTGGGTGGCGAGTGATCCGGGAGCAGGAAGTCGGTTCTGGTTTTCCATGCCCTGCGCGAGAGTCACGCAGTCTCCTCAGGTGGAGACACCTCGTGACGAAAGACCTCGAGTGGAAACCCTAGTCTCGGAGCCCGTGGCATGATCCGAAAGCGTGTGTTCGCGATGACGGCCCTCCTCGCCGGCGCGATCGGTTGCCCTTTGGCGATGAATGATGATTACGTGATTCACGATGGGCTTGTACCATCGCCCGAACCTCCGGGCTCCACAGCCGACGAATTGGACGCCGGCCCGCCCATCGCCGACGTGTCCGCCGATGGCATGCGCGGTCCGATGGGGCGACCGGCCGAGCCCGATGCCGCGCAGAGTCCATCAGAAGCGGGCCTGGACGTGCGCGCCGATGCGGCCCTGTGCTCGGAATGCGAACGGAGAAAATGCGGATCGGACGATGAGCTTTGCGCCGACGCCGCATGCAAAGGTCGGGGCTGCCATCTTCCGTGAGCAAGCTCGAAGCTCGAACATCGCGTTCGAATCTCCGCTCAGAATCCGACGTCTGGTTCGCTTGGCGCTCGGTCGTGCGAGTCGAGCCGTTCGGCTGGTCGGTTGCCCAGCTCGCGCCGGGAACCGTCCTTATTCCGTGCCGAGCGTGCCGGCGGAGCCTGCGGCGCGACGAGCGGTAGGTTGATTTCCGGCCGCGGCTCGGCGCTTGCCGCCGGCGCGGCAGTCGCCGAGGGAACCGGAGGTTCGGCGGCCACGACGGATGCTGGTGCCGGCGCGGGCGTCGACGCCGGGCTGACTGCGGTGAGCTGCGCAGACTTTCGCAGGCCGTAGAAGCCAGCGATCGCACCAGCCAACAATGCCGAGATCGCGATCCTCTTGAATGGGGAGGCCGAGCGACCCCTATCGCGTGCCCCGTCGAAGTCCCGAGCCGGCGAAGGTCGAATGGAAACGGCGAGCCCGCCGGCAGGCCCGGTGGAGCTCGGGGATGGAAAGTCCGATGGCTCGGCTTCGAGGTGGAGGCGGTCGTCCTCTTTGAGGACGTAGCAACAGCGCTCCACCAAGCCGTGCGCACGATCGGGTGCGAACGGGCGCAGCGCGATCGCGAGCTCGGCCACACTCTGAAAGCGCGCTCGTGGCTCCTTCTCGAGGCAGCGATTGACCACGCCTTCGAGCTCGGCAGGCACGGTGGGATCGATGGTTCGCAGCGGAACCGGATTGCTTTCCAGAATCAACGCACAGATCTGCACGAGCGAAGGTGCATCGAAGGCCACGCTTCCGACCAAGAGCTCGTAGAGCAGCCCCCCCAGTGCCCAAATGTCCGACCGCGCGTCGATGTTTTGGGATGCGCGAATCTGCTCGGGGGACATGTAGACGGGCGACCCGAGAGCCGTCGTGGTTCGAACCAGTGGCATCCTGCTGTCCAACGTCGAACCCGTGAGCGCCAGTTTGGAAATGCCGAAATCGAGGACCTTGACGACCTCGGTGCCATTGACCAGCCGAGTGAGAAACAGGTTCTCGGGCTTGATGTCGCGATGGACGACACCGGCGGCATGCGCCGTCGCGAGCGCTTCGCACGCTTGCAGAACATATTCGATCGCCATCGGGACCGGCAGCGGCCCGAGCTCGATCAATTCGCCCAAGTCGCGGCCCTCGAGACGCTCCATCACGATGAAGGGAGCACCGTTGCGCAGACTGCCGACGTCGAGCACGCGCGCGACGTGTTCACTCTTGATCCGAACGGCGACTCGCGCCTCTCGCGCAAACCGCGCCACGAGATCCTGATGGGCCAAGTACTCGGGCCTCAAAAATTTCAACGCGACTTCGTCGCCGAGCGCGCAGCGCCTTGCCGAAATGACGAAGCCGATGCATCCGACACCGATGAGCTCGATGACCTCGTATTTGCCGCCCAGAATCTCGCCTGCCTCGAAGGGCATGGCGAATGCGCGGCGAGATCGGGGTTCCGCAACCATGGGCTCTCAGGAGAAGGAGTTGGCACCGGCGGGGATTCCGGACCACGCGCCCGGAATCTTCCCGCAGGCGAGCGGATGCTACACGAGGACGAAATTTCGATGTACGAGAAAAACCGGCCTTAGCATTACTGTCTCAGATCTTGGGCATGTCAGATCACGATCGGCAATTGACGCGTGTCGGCCAGGTAAGTTACGGCGAGGCCGCCGGAATAGGCATCAGACCGGAATGGCCGTCAGGCCTCGCCTCTGCCGCTTCGCTGGTAGCGAATTCCGCCTGTGCGGTCAGTACTTTAGTGGGCGTATGGCTACTCCGATCAAACGATCTGGTAGCGAGAATCTGACGCAGTAATGTTGGGGAGGACGGAGTCACATGAAGTGAAGGTGCCCGATGGTCAAAGGGAAACGAAGGTGAAACAGCCTCGCGACGTTTCGCGCTTTCTCGAGTCGTCGATCGAAGCGCGCTTCCTTCGATCCATCATCTGAACCCAGAAGCCAATCGGGCTCTCGTGCCACGCTTGGGGCGGAACGGGTGGTGCCATGTGCGATGCCGTGCGCGGGCTTCTCCGATCGTCAGCGCGTTGCCGAGGGTGCTAGACTCGAGCTTGGCGAACAGGGTGGATCCATAAATGGCGATCGGAAGCCCCAATCCGGCGGGCAGCGGTGCGTCGCCGGGAGCGACGAATAGTCCGCCGGCCAGCATTTCGGAAGGCAGCATCATCGCCGGCCGATATCGAGTCCTCGCCCTTCTGGGAGAAGGGACGACGGGCTCGGTCTATCGGGTCGAACATGTGCACATCCGCAAGATCTTTGCGCTCAAGCTGCTTCACGCGAAGTTGTGCGGTCATCAACAAGTCATCGCCCGGTTCGAACGGGAGGCGATCGCGGCGGCGAGCATCGAACATCCGAACGTCGTGCACGCAACCGACTTCGGCAGCTTACCCGATGGTTCTTTCTTTCTCGTGCTCGAGTTCGTCGATGGTCGCGACCTCCGGTCGGAGCTGGAACACGGCACGCTCGAGATGGCGCGCGTGATCCACATCATGCGCGGCGTCGTCGCCGGCATCCGCGCCGCTCATGAGAAAGGCATCATCCACCGCGACTTGAAGCCCGAGAACATCATGTTGATCGAGCGCGACGGAACGCGCGATTTCGTCAAGCTGCTCGATTTCGGGATCGCGAGAATGGAATCGCCGACGAACACGAACGCCGCGCCACTCACGATCGTGG
>DASWDH010000475.1:0-5716 GCA_036395495.1 Polyangiaceae bacterium | reverse complement strand
ACTCGCGCGTCCTCGATACCCAACACTTGGACGCACGAGGCGACCAACGACACCGCGCTCGCCACGATGAAGCAGGCTTTCATCACCACGTCCCGGTGGCGCGAACTCCCGCCCCTCCGGTGAGCGTCCCGACCGAGACTTGCACACGTGGTTCGGCCGCCGTGGAGCCCGGTCGACCGGGGCGCCCGAACCAGTAGACCACCACGCCGCTCGTCACGAGCGCTCCTCCGATCGCGAGGGTCAGCGTGGCCGCGGAGGCGAGCTGTTTGGCTTGGTCACGCAAATCTTTGCCCTGTTGCGTGCAAAGGTTGGCATCGTCACTGCGGCACTCAGCCAGCGAATCTCGGTTTCGGTCGTAGGCCTTGTAGGAAAGAAACGCGCTCCCACCGAGAACCATCAGCCCGAGACCCGCCGTCACATAGCCCGCGGTGCGCAACGCGCTCGAACCATCGTCTCGTGCGCCCGCGGATCGATCCGACGCTGCGCGGGCGAGGTCCACCGGCTTCGGCGCGAGCGCGGGAACCTCCACGATGCGCACGGTGGGCCCCTCTGCGATCTCCAGGTTCGCCGACCACGGCAGCCGTCCCGGCGCGGACACTTCGATACGCTGGCGTCCGGGGTCGACGGGAACCGGGGTGTCCCATGTCGCGCGTGGAGCGGTCGCTCCATTGATGCGCACTTCGAGACCGGCGGAGATGTTCTTGGGATCGAGCTTGAGCTCGAGTCGGGAGAGCCGCTTCTCGAGATCGGCGGCGCGCTCCACGGCGATGCGCTCACGTTCGGCTTCGCCTCGGGTACGAGCCAAGGACGCCGCCTCACGAAACGTGGCCCAGGCGCTGGCACTCTTGCCCAGGCGGTCGTCGCAATCCGCCAACCGGAGCAACGTTCCCAACGCGGGATCGAGCTGTTGGCTTCCCTCGAACTTCTGGCAGGCGGCGGCGAATTGCTTCTGCGCCATGAGCTCGGTGCCTTGTTGAAAGAGCGCTTCGGCTGCCGCCTTTTCCTGAGCGGAGGGATCGGCACCCGCACGCGCGCACAGAACGAGCGACGCCGCGCCCATCGCCAGCGTGACTGCAACGCGAGCGATGGTCATGGCGCCACGAGCGACCAGCTCGGCATCACGCCGGTGAGGTCTCCTGATCGTCGGTCGGCTGCGGCGTAGTAGAGGGGAGCGCCCCTGTAAGCGAGCTGCTGCCCGCCGGATCGGAGAAAGACGCTGAAGTCCGTCGGCTCGAGCGCAGAAACCGCCGAAATGCGATTTCTCAGGAGAGCGGGGTAGCTGTCGAGACAACCACCGGTGCACGCGCTTACCGGGTCGGAACTGGCGGTTCCCTTCGCATCCTGATCGAACGCGTAGAGCGTTCGGCCGGTGCCGTCCGCCAGATACTTCGCCGTTCCTGCCTTCATGATGACGATGCCTGGAGGAATGACGGTTGCGGCAAACCACGTTTTGGCCTTCCCCTGCCCGCCCAGAGCTCCCCGGACCGTATCGGTCTTGAAGTAGTAGAGTGGCCAACCGTAGTAGGTCGTCTGTCGCGTTCCGTCGGCGCGAAGAATGCTCCCGAACACGCGATCGTCGAGACCGGTGGCAAGCGTCCGCGCGCCGGCGTCGAAGGGTGGCCACGCGATCGCGCAGTCCTTCTCGCACGTCGACATCGGTGGATACTGGCAATCGCCGGCGAGGTCAGCCCCTGTCGTGTAGAGCGTACGTCCGCCGGAATCCGCGAGGTAGCTTCCGATGAACGGGCTCACTTCGACGGTGATGCTCGGAGGAGGGCCTCCGTCCCCCCCATCGCGAAAACCGCCGCCGCCGGGCGCGTCCTCCGACCCGGCGTCGTCTTGGCGTGTTCCTGGTTGGAAAGGAGCATCATCGTGAAAAACACATTTTGCCTGAGACGTGCCGGCGTCTCCGTTGGGGCTCTCACCATCGTGAACGCCTGCGTCCTCCATTGCTCCAGCGGCCCCGCCACCTGCCGCGCCCGCCGCTCCACCGCTCCCCGCGCGCCCGCCCGAGTTGTCGCCGCCCGCACCGTTGACGCCGGTGGAGCCTCCTTCGCCCCCGGTTGGCCCTGCTCCGCTGGCGCCACCAGCGCCCCCCTCACCCGTCGCGCTGTCGGACGTCGGAGGACTGAGCGCACCCACATGATCGGAACTGCACGCGATCATCAGAAGCACGGGACCTGATAACGCCCCGACGTTGACTGCAAAACGGGTACATCTATTCATCACGACTTCCCCCTCTCTTCGTCTTCAGTGCTCAGCGTCTCCCGCCGAACGTCGCCGGATCCCATGCATTCGGCGCGGCGCCGTCACGTCCAGCGGCACGTGGTCGCTCCGCGGTGGGCGCCACCGCGGCGTTGCCGGTCGACAAAGGCGTCTGCCCGGTCGCACTCGGTCGTGGAGCCATGGCGCCAGCCACCTTGTGTACCGCCTTGGCGGCAGTCGGCTCCCGGCGATCATCGGTCACCTCGGGCATCGATGTGGGGCCTGCTTCCGCGACCCAGCTGGGCGAAGGCACCGGTCCCGCGACCGGCGCTTCTGCGATGCCGCTCTCTGTCGCGCTCGGAACGGGACTCGTCGCCGCAGCGGTACGGGTGGACTCGTGCGTGCGAAACAGCCGCGTCAGCATCCATGCGAGTAGCAGCCCGAAGATCGCGGCCGCCACTCTGACCCAGCGCGCGTCGGTGCGTATGGGTAAGCGCGACGGGGCTTCGGCGGCTGCGTGAGCGGAAGGAATCTCGGGCCGCGTCGCGCGATCCGCGCTGCGGGTGGACCCACTCTCCCCACTCGCTCCCTCGACCAGCACGGCACGGAGTGAGCCTTGACTGCCCGCTCCGGGCTGCGGCGTTATTTCGGTTCGAAGTTGGTCGGCGATCTCTTGCGCCCGCCGCAGCTGCGCGCGACGCTCACGCGCCCTCTCGCCGAGGAGCTTGTCCATGTACTCGGCAACCTGGACCTCGAAACTGCCGTCGAGCGCCTGCGGCATCGCGCGCTCGAGCGCCGACAACATCTCGTTGGCCGTCGCCCAGCGGTCCTCCGGGGCTTTCCTCAGCGCCTTTTGCACCACGGCCTCGAGCTCCGGCGGATATCCGCGCACCAAGATCGACGGCGGAACCGGTGGCTTGGTGTCGCAGATGTTGTGCAGGGTCTCGGCCGGATGGGTGCCCTTGAAGGGGTGTCGACCGGTCGTGACGAGATACAGGATGACGCCCATTCCGAAGATGTCGCTGCGCCGGTCGATGGCGGTCGCGTGCACCTGTTCGGGAGACATATAGGCGAACTTGCCCTTGAGCTCGCCATCGACGGTGAGCGACGAACAGCGCATCGTTGCCTTGGCAATTCCGAAGTCGACGAGCTTCGCGTTGCCCGAGTAGGTCACGAGCACGTTCTGGGCCGAGATGTCCCGATGCACGAGACCGAGCAGTGCGCCCGATTCGTCGCGCAAATCGTGGGCGGCATGAAGTCCCTTGCAAGCCTGTCCGACGAGGTTCACGGCAATGGACAGCGGAATGCCGCCCAGCTGAGCGGCCCGCGACATGACGACGTTCAGCGACTCTCCGTCGACCCATTCCATGACCAGGTAGAGCATGCCCTCGTGCTCGCCGAGCTCCAGAGTCCCCACCACGTTGGGGTGGTGGATCTGGGACGCGAGTGTTGCCTCTTCGAGGAACATCTGCTCCAAGCGTGCGTCGTCGATCGTTCCCGCGAGGATCGTCTTGACGGCGACGATCTTCTTGAAACCGCGGGTACCGCGGAGGCGGGCCGCCCACACTTGCGCCATGCCCCCCTTCGCGATCGGAATGAGCAGCTCGTAGCGTCCCAGTATCTGGCCTGCTGCGGGAATCATGATTCGTCGCTCTCCCTGCGGCGGCACCGAGAGCCGAACTGCGTTGCTGTGACGTCGAGGCGCATGCTGCGGTACCAGTGCCCCCCGGTTGCCGCGGCTGCTCACCCCCAATGGCGCACGCCGGACAATCGGCTAGCCACCCCCAACGGCCGTTTCGTACTCGGCTTAATGGTTGATGGACGTTTTTTTTACCAGTCCATGGTCAGTCCGCGTGTCAGCTCACCTGAGCGAAATCGCCCTTTTGTGAGCGAACGGTTCCTCGAGTGACCGGCCGGTGCTCCGTCTGGTTTCCGGTCCCACTCAGAACCGGGGCTTTCTCTTTTCGAAGAAGGCGGTGAACGCTTCGGCTGCCTCGCTCGAAGCGAGCCGTTGCCGAAAGACATCGCCTTCCCGTGACATGGCCGCAAAAAGCTCGCTGCGCAGCGGTTCGCGCAGCAGCGCCTTGGCCGCCGCGACCGCTTGTGGCGGCAGCTCGAGCAAACGTTCGAGCCACGACGAAGTACGCGACTCGAGCTCCCCGTCGGCCACCACCTCGTTGGCGAGACCGATTCGATACGCGGTGGCGGCATCGAAGGGTTCGCCCCAGAGAACGAGCTCCGACGCACGGTGCAGACCGACGAGCCGTGGCAGCAGAAGACTCGAGCCCCCCTCGGGCGACAGCCCGAGCTTCACGAACGGAAGCTGAAAGCGCGACGATGACGCGGCAAGGATCAAATCGCAGTGCAACAGCATCGTCGTGCCGACGCCGATCGCAGGTCCGTTGACCGCCGCGATGATGGGCTTGGGAAACCGCGCGAGAGCCGTCAAGAAGCGAACTACGTGGCTGTCGTCGTCGATCGGTGGTTGGCCGATGAAGTCGCGGATGTCGTTGCCAGCCGTGAAAATGTCGCCCGCGCCGGTGATGACGACGGCACGAACTTCGGCTGATGCGGCCGCCTCGACGAGCTGGTCCGCCAACACGCCATACATGGCGACGGTGAGGGCGTTCCTCTTGGCGGGGCGATTGAACACGAGCACACGAGCTTGCCCGCTGAACTCATTTCTTACTTCGATTTCCATCGGTGCGGAGGTTTTAAGGCAACGGGAGCAGCTCGTCTACGAGCACGTCGATCGTGCGGGTGGAAAGGGTGAGTCGGTGCGTCGAACCCACCGCGCCGAGCAACATGCGATCCACGGTCGCGATGTCGAGCGACGCCAGCGTCTGGCCATCGATCGCGAGCAAGTCGTCGTTGACCGTGATCTGCTGGCGCGCGGCGTCGGTGCCTTCGAATACACGCTGCACGGCGTAGGTGATCCCCGACGAATCGATGAGGCCACGAATCGTGATCCCGACGCGGCGGTACTCGTCCACGACGTGCGATTCGTCGATGTAGCGATGGAGCTCGAGGCGTCCTTCGGGGTAGTCGACCTTGACGAAGAACTCGCGCAAGAACGCCGCCCCCAAGAGACCATCGATGGGCTCGGCAATCTCGCTCGACACGCCGCTCAGCAGATCGTCCACATCCGCGGCAGCTGCCGCCACGGCACTCGTAACCTCGAGACCTTGCACCTCGACCGAGCGCAGCCTGGTCACCTGGGTCGTCGTATGGCCACTCGCCAAGCTCGCCTCATCGGTGATCTGGCCTCTGCCATCGCTCGCAATCGCCTGAAATAACGAGGAGCGCAGCGCCACCCAGCTCGCGCCGGTATCGAGTAGAAACGTGAGGGGGCGCCCCTCCACCGTCGCGCCGACGACCACCCGCGATGCGGGAAACTCGATGACTTCGTTGGTTTCGGGCAAGAGGCCGACCCCTCCGCCTCGAGGCGAGAACGGCAGCGAGATCGCCGCATCGAGCCCATCGGACAGCGGCGCCGGCCCGACGATGACTT
>DASWDH010000474.1:0-2702 GCA_036395495.1 Polyangiaceae bacterium | reverse complement strand
GAAGCGTGGCTGGCCGGGCCTTGCGGCTGGTTTTTTTCGAATGCGAGATTCCGACGGCCTCGCCGTATCTTACGTTGGGTTAAAGGCCAAATCTGCTGATCGCGATCTGCCGATGCCAAGACTCAGGCAGTAAAGTTAGTTTAGCTCGAGCGAATCAACTGGCGACGCGGTGGATTTTGACGCTCTTGATCTTCGGAGGCGTCTTCGGGCGTTCGCCGATGACCTCGACCGACGATATCTTGTGGACCATCTCTTCCGGGCCGCACTCGCCGAAGATCGTGTAGCCACGATCGAGGTGCGCCGCCGCGGCGTCGGTGATGAAAAACTGGGCGCCGTTGGTGTTCGGACCGCGGTTGGCCATGCAGAGCAGACCCGCGCGATCGTGCTGCGCGTTCTCCCAAACTTCGTCGGGTATCACGTAGCCCGGCTCTCCTGAACCGGTTCCCTTGGCGTCGCCGCCCTGAATCATGAAGCCCTTGATGGTGCGGTGAAAGGTCGTGCCGTCGTACGCCGGCTTTTTCACCCATTTTCCGTCGGGATCTTTCCAGGGCCGCGTGCCGCGCGCGAGTCCGACGAAATTGGCGACCGTGATGGGCGCTTTGTCCTCGTAAAGTTTGCATTCGAGCTTGGCGACGTCGGTCTCGATCGTCGCGGCGAGCGGACCCGAGCCAGCAAGGCCGCGCGTCGCGTCCGCCAACGTGAACTTGCCGGCGAGCGGATCATCGGGCGACGGCGTCACGCTCGCGACCGGGCGCGCAGGGATTTTCGGTCCTGCTGGGGGTGTGGGCGGAGGAGCGGCCTGTTGCACAGCCTCGGTAGTCGTCGCTGTCGGAGGTGGCGTCGTCTTGGCCGGCTCCTTGGAAGGTGAAGGTTCAGAGGGGGTGGAGCGACAGGAGGCCAACCCAACGAGGGCACATGCGAACAGCCGCTGAAAGTGTGTTGCTGAAGCGACCCGTTTCATGGTGCGACCCTATTGCAAGCTGGAAAGAGGCGTCAAGGTCGCTCGGGAACACCCTCGATTTGGACGTGTTGACCGGCCACCACACCGTGCTTGCGCGACCACCCTGCGCTGACCTCGAGAACGTACTGCGCGGGACAGTCGATGGAGCGGCCCTCGTCGTTGAGCGTGGGCGCATTCTCCACGATCCCCGCAACGAAGCCATCGCGGTCGATGAACAGCATGTCGAGCGGGATGCAGGTGTTGTGCATCCAGAAGCTTTGGACGGACGGCTGATTCCACACGAAAAGCATTCCCTTCTCGTCGGCGAGACTCTTTCGGTACATGAGTCCGCGCTCCCGATGCTGCGCGGTGAGCATCAGCTCCACTTCCAACCGAGGCGCGTCCTTCGATTCCGGAAATGAGACATGGCCAACGGGGACCATCGGCGAGCCTCCCGCGGGATCGACCGGACACCTCGGGTCGACGCGATGTGGCGGCTGCGGCGGCACAGAGGCAGGCGTAGCGCGAACGCAGGCAGGCTGTTGGCGAGCCGGACCCCCCGCCGGCGCGAGGGGCGACTTGCTTGTCGCACTGGCGACCCGCTGCGGCGATGGCTCCGGCGCGGCCTTCTCACAGCTCGCCAGCCATGCCAAAAGGAGCGATCCGACCCAGAGGCGACGCATGCAGCGCGGTTTTTAGCATCATCCCGCCCGTTTGGGGGCCGTCGTCGTCCGGCGGGTCGGGGGGAACGGAACCCGCTTGCGCCGCGGCGACAAAAGCGCTCGTATCGGCGATGAGAAGGCGGAACGCTCATTGCATCCAACGGCCGCGTCGTACCGTTCGCGACGCGCGGAGGTCGTACCTGTGCCAGATTACCCTCACCGAAACAGCAAGAGGTCCTTGGCTTTGGCAGCTCTTGTGCTCGGCGGATGCGGGGGCGCGGTGGTCGATTCGACCCTGGGCACCGACGGCGGTCGACGCGAGGGGGGGCGTGACGGTTCGGCAACGCGCGATCGGGGGACGGATTCACCGGGCGGCCAGGATGGATCGCTCGCCGATAGCTTTCCCATTTTTCGCGAGGACGCGTGCGCCGATGCCCCCTTCACGCCGCCACCGCTCGAATGCGACCCCTTCAATCAGAGTACCTGCCCCGCCGGTTCGGCCTGTTACCCCTACCCGCCACGTGCCACCGATGAGTGCCACCCCGGAACGTACGGAACGATCTGTTTTCGCGCCGGAAGCGGTGTCCAGGGTACGCCCTGCGGAGATACGTCCGAGTGCGCGGCGGGATTCATCTGCGTCAAATCGGGGGCGGGGGATCAATGCGTGAAGCTGTGCCGCACGAACCAATTCGGTTCCTGCCCCGATGGACGCATTTGTCGAGAGGTCGACGTGACCGGGTCGGGATGGGGTGGCTGCGAGTGAGAGACCTCCGCGTCGTGCGGTCGCTTCGAGTTGCCACGTTCGTCGGCTTCGCGGTGACCTCGGCCTGCGGTTCGCGCACCGAGTTCGATTACGAACAGGGCCCGCCGCCGCCGCCCGAATGTGTGCTCGACAAAGATTGCGATGGCTTTGGCGACCGCTGCTTTCCGGTGGGTTGCGTGGCCGGCAAATGTCAGGACCTCACCCCCGTGAGCTGCGATGACGGCGACCCCTGCACGGCCGACACCTGCGATCCCGACACCGGAAAATGCTCGTATGGCCCGGCCACGTTCGACCTCGATGGGGACGACCATCGGGCTCCATTGTTCGGCCAGCAAGC
>DASWDH010000473.1:0-2594 GCA_036395495.1 Polyangiaceae bacterium | reverse complement strand
CAACGCGCCCACGTGGGCACCGACGGAGGGCCTCGTCGGTGGCTCGCCCGACCGCCCCACCCGCGCCGCCTGGTCCACTCCGCGCGCCCCGAACACGATCACCTGTTTGGCGGGACGGATTCCCGAAGGCTGGTAGGAAAGAACGGCTCGTTCTATCGGATTTTCATGGCCTTTCGATCCGGAGTAAGCTCTTGCCATGGCGAATTTGGCGATCTGGTCGTTTCCGACGCGGGTGCTGTTCGGGGTGGGCGCGGCGCGCGAAACGGGAACGGAGGCGAAGCGGTTTGGGGCGAACCGAGCGCTGCTGGTGACCGATAAGGGCGTGGTCGGGGCGGGACTCTCGAAAGCCGTGGAGGGGTCGCTGCGGGCGGCGGGGATCGACGTCGCAGTCTTTGCCGACGTCGAGTCGAATCCACTCGAAAGGAATGTGTACGAGGGGGTGCGCGCGTTTCGAGCGGCGCGCGCGGAGCTGATCGTGGCGCTCGGTGGGGGGTCGGCGCTCGACGTGGGGAAGATCATTCGGCTCAAAGCGAGACCGGGCGTGCACGAGAGGCCGCTGCTCGATTACGACGATGCCACCGGTGGGGATCAGTACATCACCGCCGACATGCCAGCGATGCTGGCACTTCCGACGACGGCAGGGACGGGGAGCGAAGTGGGGCGAAGCGGCGTCGTGACGCTCGAAGCCAATCGTCGCAAGACGGTCATCTTTTCGCCGTACCTGATGCCGAGCGCGGCGATCCTCGATCCCGAGCTCACGCAGAGCATGCCTCTGCGCACGACGGCGGCGACCGGTTTCGATGCGCTGACGCATTGTCTCGAGGCCTACGTCGCGCTGGGCGATCATCCGATGGCGGATGCGATCGCGTTGGGAGGGCTGCGCCTGGTGGCCGAGTATCTGCCGCGCGCCGTCGCGACGCCTTCGGATCTCGACGCTCGCGGGGCGATGATGAAGGCGGCGATGATGGGCGCGGTCGCGTTTCAGAAGGGACTCGGTGCGTGCCACTCTCTGGCGCACCCTCTGTCGAATATCAGCGGCCTCCATCACGGACTCGCCAATGCGCTCTGTCTGCCGGCGGTGGTCGAGTACAATGCCCCCGTAGTGGAATCGCGTCTGGCAGACGCGGCTCGCGCGCTCGGAGCCGAGCCATCGTCGCGCGCCCTCTCGGCACGTTTGCGTGAGCTTCGCGGGCAGATCGGACTACCCAAATCGCTCGGCGAGGCCGGCGCCAAAAAGGAGCAGCTCGACGCGCTGACGGACGGCGCCATCGAGGACGCTTGTCACCGCCTCAATCCTCGGCCGTGCAGTCGAAGCGATCTACTCGAGCTCTATCGAGCCTCGTTCTAAGCGACGGCCTTCAAGCGTGATCGCAATGTCGTGGTGCATGGCCGACTCGGGCCTTTGACAGGCCAGAGTGAGGGGAGCGCGGGAACGGCACGCCCTTCGCAGGTATTCCGTGCAGAATCACTTTTCTGCCCGGACTGGCAGAAGTCGGATAAGGAGCTACCGAGTGGGCAAACCTGCGTGGAGTCAACCGAATTACGTCGACTTCGAAGAGCGCGCACGAGAGCTTACCGTGCGCGCGCAGAAGCTCCGACGCAAAGGCGAGCCCCGTCGTGCTTCGATGACCCTTCGTGAAGCTTGCGGGCTCGGCGAACCGAATGCCGCTCGCTGGATGATGCTGGGCGACATGCTGGCCCGAATGGGTGCCAGAGACGAAGCGAGCAAAGCCATGAGGCAGGCTCTCTACCTTTGGCAACGAAGCGGCGAGAAGGCGAAAGCGAAGGTCATTCGCCGGCTGCTATTGAACCTCGCGGCCGTGATTCCCGACGGCTCGGGTGCAGCCGGCAGAAGCTCGGCATCGTTGAGCGGAACCGGCGCGTGGTAAAACCGGAGAGTTGACGCTCCGGACCAAGCTCTCCCTCGTTCTTTGCGTGCTCTTGGCCATCTCGATCGGCCTGACGGGCGGCATCCTCATTTATCAATCAGCCCACAACACGCGGGAACAGCTGACGCGCGAGCACCAACTTCTCGCCGAAAATCGCGCCTTTGCCTTACGGGACAATCTCGAGATCTTGGAGGGTGAGCTCGATCGACTCACCCTTTTGCCCCAAATCGACCTAAGTGATGAGAATCACGCTCCCGAGGCGCAGCTACTGGAGAGCGCCCACCACCACTCGGTGCTCTACAATACCGCTCGGCTCCTCGTATCGGCGGACGGGGATTGCATCGGAGCCGTGCCGGATCGGGCCGAGTGGAAGAACCGGCGCTTCGGCGATCTGCCGTGGTTCCGCGCGCTGGCAAAAGCAGGTTCCGAGGCTCGGTTCCAGGTGGCCGAGGATCCGTCGGTGGGTCGCACCGTTCAAATCGTCCAGCCCGTGATGCGGCGACACCGCTTCGTGGGAGCGCTCATCGGCATCATTGCACTCGACCAAGCGAACATCATCATTCCTGGACTGCGCGACGACCTGCCCCCCCACACCGAGGCTGTTCTTCTCGACAAGGGAGGGCAAGTCATCTTTCCCAGCGACCAAGCGGCGCTGAACCGATCTTCGCAATGGGCCGAGGTTGCTCGCGCGGCGTCAAACGGGCC
>DASWDH010000472.1:0-23949 GCA_036395495.1 Polyangiaceae bacterium | reverse complement strand
CTTCGGACCGGGCGCGTGCCTCGCGGCATCGGACGGGGCGGGCACGTCCCGGCAGGCATGGAAGCGGAGTGGAAAACCCTCCCGCGCATGCGTCTGAGGTCGCGCGTTGGGATTGGCGCGGCCTTGGGGGGTACGTTCGCTTTGGTCAGCATGCTCGCGTCAACGCTGGTGCTCATCGAGATCGTATCGGTGTCGGCCCTGGCAGTCTTGGTGGGCATCGGGCTCGCCGCGACCTATTTGGTCGGCCTCGGCGCTTCCGCTGTCCAAGGTGTGGCGATCGATTCGCCGTCCGGAGCCATGGCTTCATCGCCAACCCCTTCACCGACAAGTGCCTGCACTGCGACACCCGAGTCCCGTGAAACAACGGTACGGTCCGGAGTTCGAGCGAGCGGTCGAAGCGGCGTTCGCGTTGCTCGATGCCCGCTCGGGCAATGTTCTTCGGCTTCATTTCATCGAGGGGCTTACGCCGTCTGCGATTGCCGCCATGCACCGGGTGTCGGTGCGGAGCGTACAGCGTTGGATCGCCTCGGCGGAGCGCGAACTGTTGGCCAACAGCCGCCGAATCCTCGGCGATCGCCTCAACTTGTCGCCATCGGAGCTCGACAGCTTGCTCGGCCTCGTGCGCAGTCAGCTCAGCTTGACCTTGCATCGATTGTGAAAAAACTTTTCGTTTCCATGTCGCGGGCGCTCGGAGCTCCCGTCCATGGGTGGGAGGCGACTACTCGAGCTTCAATACGCGATTGTTGAACGAGTCGGAGATGAAGATGGTCCCGTCGGGAGCGACGAACGCGCCGTGGGGCCGAGCGAGCTGCACCGAGGTCGGCGCGCCGGGCACGCCCGCGAAGCCCTGGGTGCCGGTACCCGCCAACCGGACGATCTTCTTCTGAGTCACGAAGATCTTGCGGATCACGTGGTTCTCGGTGTCGCTGATGAGAACATTGTCCTCGAGATCGGTGGCCACGTGCTTGGGACCGTTCATGGTGGCGGCCAGCGGGTCACCCCCGTCGCCGCTGTTGCCCACCTGGCCTGTTCCCGCGATCGTGAAGATCTTGCCCTGCGCGTCCACCATCCGCAGCGCATTTCCGTTGCGCTCGAGGATATAGAGAATTCCCTTCGAATCGATCGCGATAGCGCGCGGGTCGACGAGCGGAGCCTGAAGGGCCATTGCGCCGTCCATGGGCTTGCCCGTCGAGCCGTTGCCGGCGACGTTGGTCACCATCGAGGTCTTGAGGTCGACCGCGCGCACGCGATGATTGTCGGTATCGGCGACGTACAGCCGCTCTCCCCTGGGATCGAAGGCAAGGCAGAACGTTTTTCCGAATCCGGCGTTGGCGGCGAACGGGGCGATGGCCCCCATCTTCACGTCGAGGCGCAGGATGCGGCTGTTGAAGGTATCGCCAATGAACAAGTCGCCGCCGGCCGGCGGAAAGATCAGGTGATGAGGTTCGTTGAGCGTCGTCCTTCCGGCTTCGCCCGCAGCGCCTTGCCCGACGACCGTCGTGATGATTCCGGCGGGATCGACGCGGCGGACGCGGTTACCCTGGTATTCGGCGATGTAATAGTCGCCGGTCAGAGGGTCGCGTGCGACCGCGAAAGGCTGGGCAACCCTGGATTGGGTTGCCTGGACTCCATCGCCGCCCATGCCGCCGCCGGCGAACAGAACCATGCGGGTGAGGGCCGGGCCTCCGTCGCGACCGACGGCCTGGTCGAGCAGCGAGCCATCGATCGCGGTGCCACCCGCGCCCCTGGAACCGTCGCTCGTATCACCCCCATCGTTGAGAACACCCCCGCCGCCGGTGGTGCTTGCCGTGCTGTCGCTCCCGCCAGCTCCGCCCGTTGTCGACGTACTGGTGGGCGTGCCGCTCGCCGCGCCTGCTGCGCCGCTGCTGGCGGCGGCGTTCGTCGAACCCGGTGGTCCGGCATCTCCGCAACCCGAAAATGTCAGTGCCGCCAGAGCAAGGATTTTCCAAGATATTTTCATGCGCGATCGGTGACCTGCTCGCCTATAGCTCATTCAGAAAATAGTGTCGCGACGTTGCTCCGCTGGGCCGCCAATCGTTGACAAATAGCCCCCTTCGGCAAGCAATTAGCATTACTGCGTCAGATCTTGCAGGTAAGTTACGGCGAGGCCGTCGGAGTTGGGCCGCCAGACTGGAATGGCCGCCAGGCCTCGCCTCTTCTTGAGTTACTCGGCGTGGCCTTTGGCCCGCCTGCGGAGCTTCGCCGCTAGCCGGTTCGGCCTGTCCGGTCAGTAGTTTAGTGGGCTTAGGGCTACTCCGATGAAACGATCTGGTAGCGAG
The DNA here is from genome assembly GCA_036395495.1 of Polyangiaceae bacterium. GTDB lineage: Bacteria > Myxococcota_A > Polyangia > Polyangiales > Polyangiaceae > DASWDH01. Next base: position 21,649 of record DASWDH010000472.1, on the reverse strand, counting down.
GATCTGACGCAGTAATGTTAGCGGGATGGATCCGGCGGTCGAAACGTGCGGATGCGCGGCTCCGACGCGCTGGCGTTGCGATCGATGCGGCGCGCGGGAGGTCGACTTTTTCGCTTGCTCGCGAGAGTGCCTGGGCGCGCACTTCGCCCGGACGCACGCGGGCGTCGAGGTCGGTTCCTACCTCGATCGAGTTCGGTCCGAGCTCCAAGCGCACAACCGTGCCAACGATCGCAACTGGCAGGATTTCGAGCCGCACCGCCTTACGCTCTCTCGTCTCGTCGGCCATCTCGCGGGCGAGGGGGGCATCTGCGTGCTCGGCGCCGGCAATTGCGACGACCTCGATCTCGGTCTTTTGGCGAGCGAGTTCGGCGAAGTGCACTTGGTCGATCTCGATGGTGCCGCCCTTCGTCGCGGGGTCGCGCGTTCCGCGGCGGCGGAGAGCGGGACCATCGTGGTGCACGAGGGCATCGATCTGACCGGTCTTCTCGGCTCGCTCGAATCGTGGGGCGACGATCCGAGTGCTCTCGAGCAGGCGATGAGCGGCGCGGCCGAAGCCATTGCGCAGACGGTCGGTCGTACCTTCCGCGTCGTGCTCTCGAGTGGCGTGATGAGCCAGTTGTGTGTTCCTTTCTATCGGGTTCTCGCGCGGCGCCCAGCCGAGTGGGAAGAATTCATGCGCGGGGTGGGCCACATTCACCTGCGTACGATTGCCCTTTTGACCCGCCCCGGCGGAAGCGGCGTGCTCGTGGGAGATGCACTCTATTCGACGCGTGCGGCGCCGGCGCCTGTTCCAACCTGGGACTCGCTCCCTCCCGATTTCGAAGAGCGTCTTCGCAATGGATCCGTTCTGCTGCGTAATCCACAATCTTTGCTGACACTCCTTCACGAGCCGCACAGCACCTCTCTCCTCGAATACCCGGAGATCACGCAACCGTGGCTGTGGACGGTCGAGGACGCCGTGATGCTGGCGTACGCGATTCTCTTTCGCCGAAAAGCGAGCGCGTTCGACCCGGTCTTGACCGAGATTCACACCCGCAGCAATCGGCAAACGGAGGAGTATTGGGATTTGTACGAAGAGCACCGCGAGCGGTTGACGTCGCTCGTCAAAGCGCGCGCCCCTTCCGGGCATCGTGGGTCGACGCTCTGCGTGCTCGGTGCGGGCAATTGCAATGGGCTCGACCTCGATGCTTTGCTCGGCTGCTTCGAGCGCATCCATCTGGTTGATCTCGACTCCGGCGCGCTCGAGCGTGCCGTCGAGCGACGCCCGCCGGCTACCCGGAGGCGATTGGTGATGCACGCGCCGGTCGATCTCTCCGGGCTTCTGCCGGCGCTTCCGCGGTGGCGCGGCGAGCCCCCCGAGCCGCTGGAGCTCGCCTCGCTTTTCGGCGCGGCGCCCCGCACCATCGCCGCCACGCTCCCAGGCCCCTTCGACGTGGTCGTCTCGGATTGCATCCTCAGCCAGATCTACTGGACCTGCTTCCAGGCACTCGGCAACGGAGGCGCCCTTCGGGACGTGCTGGCCACCGCGCTCGCGATTCACTTGCGAAGCTTGGCAGCGCTGACGTTTCCTTGCGGCACCGCGCTGCTCATCACCGACGCGGTCACGTCGGAGACGGTCCCTTTGGGCGAGCTCTTCGAGCGCTACGATCCACTCGAGCTCCTCCATGGGCTGGATCGGCAAGGTCTGCTCTTTTCCGGGACGAGCCCCGCGTTCATCGCGCGCGAGCTCGCCGGCGAAACGCTCGCAGGAGATTTCGGGCCGCCGGAGATCATCGCTCCTTGGTTGTGGCGCATGGGACGAAGCCGCAGCGCGCTCGTCTACGCGTTGGCGCTCGCAAAGAAGCCGTGACTAGCATTACTGTGTCAGATCTTGGCCATGATGCAGTAATGCTAGGCTTTCAGATCTTGTCGAGACAGGCCTGGATCCCGACGGCGGCTTTGCAATCCCCTTCCCACTGATCCTTGTAGTCGCAAGGGCGGGTGAGACACATTTTGATGCGGCAGCAGAGATCCCAAACGTTCGCCTTCGCCTTGCAGGTATTCACGCAATCGGCGGGCATCGTTGCCGTGCACTCGGTCATCATGCATTGGCAATACGATTTGCAAAGATCGTCGATCGTGCCGCTCACCGAATAGGGCGCCGGGCACATCATCGGGTAGCCGCCCTTGCACGTGCGCGCCCCGCCGTCTCCTACCGCCCCGCCGGAACTGCTTCCCGCCCCGCTCGAACCGGCACTTCCGGCGAGCCCTGCGCCTCCCGAGCCCGCCGTGCCGCCGCCGCCGCCCGATGCACTCGTGCCGCCCGTGCCGCCCGTTTCGGAGCTCGAGCCGCCATCTCCCAGGCTTCCGCCTTCGCCTCCCGATGACGTGCTACTTCCCCCCGATCCGCTCGTCGTCGATGTTGCGCCGCCTTGTCCCATGGGGGGCAACGGATTGTCGGCGACACAAGAAGCAATGGCGATACTTCCAAGAAGGAAAAACGTTACGGTGCGCATCATCTCGAACTCGTCTACTCCCTCGAACTAGAACTAGGCGGGCCCCCGGATGCCGGAGACTTCTTCGTTCACGTGTCCGCCGTTCTTGCCGATTTCAGTCAGGTTGGCACCATTGATGTTGGCCAAGGTCAATAGAACTTTGCTGAAGTTGTTGTCCGAGGAATCCGCGCGATAGTGCCAGCCCCCGCGCAGGTTGAAGTTGCCGTCGGGGCGCCGCCCCCCGCGCCCACCGATGATGCAAGGCCACTCGTATTGCGTGTGGGTTTTGCCCCACGCCACGCAGGTCGAAAAAAGGACCATCGTGTTGTCGAGCATCGTCGCATCCCCCTCTTTGATGGCATCGAGCTTCTGAAGGAGGCTGGAGAAGAAGCCCATCGCATAGCCGACCCCTTTTTGCACCTTCGGCTGGTCGTCGGGAGACTCGCCGTGACAGGTTCCGTGGAAGTCCCCTCCGACGTTCACCGTCGCCCCGTAGTTCACGTGGGCGGCAGGCTTCGTCAACATGTACGTGAAGACGCGGGTGAGGTCACAGGCGAGCGCCATGACGACCAGGTCGTTCATCGTTTCGGCAAGGACGGGATCGAGGCCGTCGTTCGAAGTGTTCCCGTCGGCAGGCATCTTCGGTAGGAGGCAAGACGCATTCGCTCCCCCGCCCGAGGTGCGCCCGATGCGCAGCTCGAGCGCGCGGAGCGACGTGAGGTGCGCGTCGAGGCGTGCTCGATCTTCGTTGCCGAGCCGTGTCTGCAAATTTCTTGCGTCCTCCATCACCGCGTCGAGCACGCTCCGTTCTGCGTCGCCGGTGTGGTCGACGCCGGCGTCGGCCGACGGGGTCGTGCCCACGCCGCCGGCGAAGTACGTCTTGAAGACATTCGTCGGCTGGTATTCCGGATAGTTCGGCGTGTTCGGTCCCCCTTGCGATACCGCGTGGTACATCGGTTGGCTGACACCCGGCGTCGCCTTGGACACCCCGACCTCCAGCGATTTGTGCGGCGTCGTCTTGCCGAGCGACGCCTTGGCGATGACTTGATCGATGGTGGGCAGTTGGTAAACGCGGTCCGGCGTAGCCGCCGCACCCGAAAGTCCCCCTGGGAAGTGGCCATGGGGAACTCCGAGCGTGCGACCGGTTCCCAGATCGAAGCCGCTCACCACGGTGATCTTCGATTTGACCGGCTCGAATGGAGCCAGCTGGACGGGGAGCGTTACCAGATTGCCGCTGGCGCGCGGCGTGGGGACCCACGAGGCGGGAACCACGCCATTGCCGACGAAGTAGACGCCGAACCTTTGGATCGGACCTCCGGCAGCATAGGCGTTGCCATTTCCGTTGAACATCGCCCCGAGACGAGGAAGCGGAATCGTAACGAGGGCGCCTCCCGCGAGGGCGCCACGCAAGACGGCACGGCGGTTGATCGTGGTTTTCGACATGGCAAGACCCTCGTTAAAGCTGCGGAGCCACCGACACGTGCGCGAAATCGGTGGTGGCGGTGATCGCTTTGAAGAACTCGACGAGCTGATGATTCACCCTTCCGAACTCGTCGTTCCAAGCGTCGAGGATGGCCTCGTCGCCGGCCGTCTCCTTGTGCCCGGTGGCATAGCGGAACATGTGGTTCAAGAAGCAGCGCTGCACTTCGGGCATCGTCCGAAGGTGATGGACGAAATCGCGCGAGTTCGCGAAGGCGACGCCTTCGAACGTTCCGGCCGAGTCGATGGCCAACCCGTTCGGCTCCGCCGTCCGATAGGCGCCGATCCAATCGAACTCCTCGAACGCAAACCCGAGCGGGTCGAAGCTACCGTGACAGCCGGCACACATCGGGTTCTGGCGGTGCTCCTCCAACATCTGTCGCTTGGTTTGCGGCACGTCGGGCTTCGGACGGAGCGTGGTGTCGACGTTGTCGGGCGGAGGCGGAACGTCCCGGCAGAGAATCTGCTCGTTGATGAAGACGCCGCGGGCGGTGGGGGACGTCTCGCCGACGTCGAGCTTCGATGTCTGCGCGAGAAAAACACCGGTGCCCAGGATGCCCGCTCGCGGACCCGAGCTGGGGAGCGTGGCGGCAACGAGCGCCGTGCCGGTGACGCCCTGGATGCCGTAGAGGGAAGCGAGTTCGGCATTGACGAACGTCTTGTTGGTGTCGAGCAGCTCGAGGGTGTCGGCGCCCGGATCGAGCCGGCTCTGGAACAGGCTCATCATCTCTTGCGACATCGCCTGACGAAGGGTGGAGGTGTAGCGCATGTCGATGCCGGTTTTTTCTTCGAAGAAATCGAGTGCAAAGAGCTCGCGCGCATAGCTGGCGATGCCCGTGCGAGCTCGCGGCGACGACAAGAGCCGCACCGCCTGCTGCTGAATGCCGTCGGGACCATCCAGCTGTCCGTTCTCCGCGGCGGTCAAAAGAGCATCGTCCGGCGTGCTGTTCCAAAAGAGAAAGCTGAGCCGGCTCGCCATCTCGTAGCCCGAATAGCGATACCGCCCCCCGGCGGCAGCGTCGGGCGTGCCTATCTCGACGCGGTAGAGGAAATTGGGTGAATCGAGCAGACCGAGCGCGGTGTGGACGAGAGCTTTCGTCGCGTCGTTCAAAGCCTGGCCCGCGGAAACGCCGACCTGCGTATAACGAGTGATCTCCTGATCGGTCAGAGCGCGGCGCCAGGCGAGGCGCCCGAACGAGGTGACGAAGCTTTTGACGCACGTCGCATCGGCGACGCCGCTCGGCGTGCAACCGACGATCTTCGCACGGCGGGTTGCATCGGCGAACACCGTGGTGAGAAGGCCTTTGAAGGCGGCGTGATACTGGTCGACCGCGCTGTCGTTGATCGTGACGTACGTCGCCCCCACGCTAGCGAATCCTTCGGCAACGGAGTCGGGCTGGGTGGGGCCGAGCTGCACGGGTCCGAGCAGGTCTTGCAGGGCGTTCTCGACCTGAGACCGCGTGAGGCGCCGCATTCGGCCGGCGCCGATGGCCGGCGTGACGCTGCCACCACTTCCGCCGGCCCCCGTGCTTCCCGATCCGGTGCTGGTACCGCTGGGGACCGGGGGCGAGCCCTCGTTGCGCCCGAGCGCGGAGCCGATTTGCGCGTCGCACGACATCGACGCCAACAGCAGAGGAAATACGGCCGCCGCGACCCCCTGACGAACGCGGCTTGTCTTCTTCGGCGAGCGGCTGCCTGCCATGATCCCTCCGTTGGTCGACCTCGAAATCAACTGTGTGCCGCGTCAGTCGGGCAAAACCACGAAGCCCACTGGGGGGGTTCGAGAAATTGGTCTTACCACGCGCGCGGTGTCCTTACCACTTGACCACGTCTCCTCACTATCTGACTGACGCTCTGCCGGCCGTTTCGCGACAGTGCGAGCCGTTATCGATATGGGCCAGTCTCATCAGAAAATTACAGTAATTCGCATAAGCCGTCGTCCTACAACAGGAACCTAGTGGCATCTGGCGTGGCGAAGGGTTCGCGAAACGTTACGGCGCGTGAATCTCCGGCATCAGAACGAAGTAGACGAGCACCAAGATGACCAGCATGAGCAGGCTCGTCACGACATAGGTCGACGTGGGTGAACCGCGTCGACTCCACCCGTCGGCGTAGAAACGGCCGCGCGACCGCTCGCGAATTCGGCGCTGAACGCCGCTCAGCAGGTCGACCTCGTGGCTGTGGCGGAGCTTGGCGCGCCGCAGGATCGATCGCACGGCTTCCTGTTCGACGTCGTCGCTTTCGCGCTCTTGCCGGTCGGCGGTGGGATCGTTCTCGTCGGTCATCCGATCTTTTCTCCGATGGCGATCTCTACCGCTTGTTTCAGTTGGAGGCGCGCGCGGTGAAGCCTGCTTTTGACCGTGCCGTCCGCGAGGCCGGTGATTTCCGCAATCTCTTCGTAGCTCATGTCCTCCACGTCGCGCAGGATCAAAACTTCTCGAAACTCTGCGTCGAGCTCGGCGATCGATCGCTCCACGATGACCTCGAGCTGCATCCCGCTCACGAGCTCGTCGGGACGGGCGATCCTTCCCATGGTCGAGTCCTTGGCGCCGTGCAAAGGCATCTCGTCTCCCACCCCGTCGAAGTGGTCCTGCGAGTCGGCCCGTCGCCGTGCCAGGTACTTCGTTCGATTCTTGGAGAGATTGACGGCGATCCGGAAAATCCAGGTGGAAAGCTTGGCCTCGCCGCGAAAGCTGCCGATCGCTTTGAAAACCTGGACGAACACCTCTTGGGCCAGGTCTTCCGCTTCGTCGCGCCGTCCAATGAGGCGGAGCAAAAGGCCGAAGACCCTGCGTTCGTACCGTTTCACGAGATCGTTGAAGGCACGTTCGTCACGGGCCCGCAGACGCTCGATGAACCGAGCCTCGTTCGGGTCGTCACTCATGGGAGTGACTCGGACCGCCTGCGGTCGGCTTGCATCCACCCCGAGGCGCACTCGTTCGTGGCGGGCGCCTTGTCGCGCGACTGCAGGAGGTGCACAGGGCATCGGACACCCGCATAGCCCGCTCGGTTCCCTGGCGATCGTAGGACAAATCCCAGCGCTGCGTCTGGTATCCGTCGGCTGGTCGCGACTCCGCGGTGGGATGAAGTGCGATGATGGAGCAGGTGGGATAAACTCCGGGCTCTGATGACCGACGCGCCGCCGATGGTGCTTCTGGTGGACGACGATGCCGCCGTGGCCAAAGTACTGTCCGCGCTACTGCATCAAGAAGGGATCCACGCCGAAGCGGTTCGATCCGGCAACGAAGCCCTCGATTTTCTCGAAACCCGTGCGGTCGATGTCGTCCTCTCCGACCTCCGGATGCCGGGAATGGACGGGATGCAGCTGCTCGATCGAATCGTCGCTCGATGGCCGGAGGTCCCGGTCATCATGTTGACCGCGCACGGCACGGTACCGCTCGCGGTGGAAGCCATGAAGCGGGGGGCCAGCGAATTTCTGCAAAAGCCGTTCGACCGGGAAGAGGTGCTGTTCGTCGTCAAGAAGGCGCTCGCGGCGGCCAGTTGCCTCGCCGACGACGCGCCGCGGGGCGACGGCGGCGGAAGCGATCTTTTGGGGGGCTCTGCGGCGATGCGCGAGGTTTCGGCTCTCATCGATCGCGCGGCGCGTGGAACGGCGACGGTCTTGATCCGAGGCGAAAGCGGAACAGGCAAAGAGATCGTCGCGAGGGCCATCCACGAACGAAGCTCGCGCAAGTCAAACGCTTTGGTCAAGCTTCACTGCGCGGCCTTGCCCGAAACACTGCTCGAGAGTGAGCTCTTCGGCTACGAGAAGGGTGCCTTCACCGGAGCGGTGGCGCGCAAGCCCGGGCGCATCGAGCTCGCCCACCACGGCACGCTGTTTCTCGACGAGATCGGCGATCTCCCGTTGGCCATGCAGGTCAAGCTGCTGCGCGTTCTTCAGGAGCGCGAATTCGAGCGCATCGGCGGCACCAAGACGATCCGCGTCGACGTGCGGTTCGTGGCGGCAACGCACCGCGATCTGGAGACGATGGTCAAAAAGGGGGAGTTTCGCGAGGATTTGTTTTATCGGCTTTCGGTGGTGCCGCTCGCCATTCCGCCGCTCCGCGACAGGCGCGAGGACATCGAGCCTCTCGCGCGACATTTCGTCGCGGTCTATCGCCGAGCCAACGACCAGCCCACCCTCCAGCTCTCTCCTCCCGCCATCGATATTTTGCGCGACCAAGCGTGGCCGGGCAACGTTCGTCAGCTGCAGAACTTCGTCGAGCGGCTGCTCGTTCTCTCCGATGGCCCCACCATCGACGCGGCCGACGTTCGGCGGGAGCTCGGACGCGAAGCGGCGCTCGCCCGCGGCTCACGTTCGGCGGGCGAAGCCAACCTCGATGCCAAGCGGCGCGAAGCCGAAAAAGAAGCCATCCGCACGGCCCTCGAGCGCGCCGGCGACAACCGCACGGTGGCCGCGCGCCTCTTGGGTGTGAGCCGCCGCACGCTCTACAACAAGCTCGACGAATACGAGCTCATTCAGAAAGCGTAGGCCGCACTGAGACCTGCCGTGGGGCCGCCGCTGGCGGCGACGCGGGCTTGATAGCCCCCCAAAATGCCGAGCGTGAAGCCCTGACCGAGATCGAATCGCGCTTCGGTGAGCAGGCGCACGCCGAACTTGCCGCCGACGGCGTGCGGCATGTTGGTCACCTCGACGATGGGAGAGATGAGCAGAGCGCGCCGCGCGGCGATGTCCAGGCGGCTGTACATGCGCGTGCCGAAGATTTGGATGCTCTCGAAACCGAGCACCAGCTTCGACCCGTAAGGGTCGCCGATGAGCAAAGCGCCCCCGGCTCCGACCGAAAACCCCACTTCGGTAATACTCGTGAGAAACTCTCCCTCGAGGTGCCAAGCGTCGGCGAGACGCACACGAATGCTCGGGGCTCCGTAGTTCAAACCGACGTCGGGTTTGGTCGGATCGGGAACGGCGTTGGGTCCGCGCACCACGCCCGCGCGGATGCCGAACTCGGCGATCCTGCGGAGGGGGCGAAAGGTGTAGCCGGCTTCGGTTCTCCAATAACGGTCGCTCCGCGAAAACATGACGTACTCTCCCGACGCAGCGAGCACCGAGCGGCGCCCGCCCAGCCGCTCGAGCATGGCTCGCTCGCGGCTATCCTCGAGGTCGCCGGGCACTTCCACCTGCTGCATTTCCGAGCGCGACGCGAACACCGCTCGTCTGCCCCCCTGCACTGGCTCGAGCTCCACCGTGTAACCTAGAAAAGGTGTCTTCACGGCCTCCTGCGGGATGATCGCGATGTAGGGGCCGTACGAGGCCCGTAGAAATGCAACCTGCTTGTCCGCTCGATCCCCCTCTGTGCGATACACGACGAACGCCCTGCTCACGAGCTCGGGGTGATCGATCGAGGCGACGATCGTCAACGGCTCGCCGGCAGTCGCCACCGACACCGGCGCGTGATGCAACGTCGCCTCGATGGGAGGCGGCGTTTGGGCGCCTGCCCTCGCCGACGAGAAGAGCAGAAGCGCGCTCGAGCACGCAGCCAGCCGAAACTTCGTGAGCGATCCGCTTACCATGAGTACGTAGCCCCTACGCCGGCCCCAGGACCGGCGTGTTGAATGGTTCTGCCCTCGTAGGACGCGCGGATGGCGAGCGTGAAGCTCGGCACCAATCGATACCCGATCTGCACCATCGCGCGCGCGCCGATGTCGCCGTCTTGCGTCGATACGTCGGTCGTCTCGGGATTGAAAAACGGCCGTCGAGCCGGCGCGCCGGCGGGCTGGTTGGTCACTTCCGTTCGAATCACGATGGGAACGCGCGGAAGCGTGTTCCATTGAAGCTCTGCGATCCCGCGCAGCCCGATGCTGCCCAACACCTCGCACCCGAGAAGGAGGTTGGTCAGCTTGTCATTGCCGAGGCGCACGAAAAATTGTCCGCCGCCGTTCACCCCCTCGTCGGTGAGACCGAGCGCGAGGCGTGCGATGAGGCCGATGAAGGCGCTCGTTGCGTATTCGCCCTCGAGATATCCGTAGGTCAGGCCGACTTTTCGCCCTCGTAAGCGGAGCGCGTCGAGATCGTAGACGGAGCCGCCGACGCCGCGATAGACGCCAAAACCGGATCGCACCGCGCGGACGCCGACGTCGCGATAGCGAAGGCCGAAGTAACCTTCCGTTTGCCATGCGAAATCGTTCCCGCGCAGGCGATTGTAATCGGCGTAGTCGGTGAATACGGCTACGGTCGCGCTCGGGTTCGGCGGAGGCTCGGGCCGCGGCGGTTCCTGCACCTCGACGGTTTGCGGTGCTTCGGCCGTTCCCACGAGCGGCGCCGCTGCGCCCTGCGTGTTGACCGATTCGATGAAGTATTCGACTTGCGGTGCTTTCATCTGCACTGGTGCGATCGTCGCGCGAAAGTAACCGGCGCCAGCTGCGTGCATCGGATGCGACAGATAGGCGACCTCGCCGGCATGCCTCACGTGGAGAACGGCGCCGCTCGCCGATGGCATCTCCACGCCGATCGTGAGGGGTTCGTTGGCAACGGCTGATTCGGGAGGGTGGAACGTCGACGCGGCGCGGCCTGCCGTTTTTGGCTCGACGGCCCCCCCATCGGCGCCGAGAAGGCGGCGCAGGTAGATCGCTTCTTCGCGGAGCACGCGCGCGTACCGGCTTTGCGGCCGCGTGCGTACCTGCTGCTCGTAGCGCGCGATGCGGGCGGCGGGTGGCTGACCTTTGAGCGCGTCGAACATCGTGCAAAGCTCGCGGCCTTCGGGATCGGCTGCATCGGCGCCATGCGGCTCCGCCGTCGGTCCGGCGGAAGCGTCGCTCTCGGTGGTCGCAGTTGCCGCGGGGCGACCCGCTGCCGGAGCTTTGCCCAGCAGGATGACGATGTCGCCGACGGCGGGAGGCCGCGCGAGCTCACCTTCGGGCCGCGCGAGCGCGAGGGCCGAGCGAACTTGCACCAGCCTGAGGGCGCCGATGCGAAAACGATCGGTGAGCATCTGTCGCGTCACCGGGTGACGGAGCTTGAAGGGACGCCAGAGCTCCACGATCACCCCTTCGCTCGCCCCCTTCGAAGCGCCGAGATCGACGACGATGTCGTCGGCATCGATGCCGAGCACGGTGCCATTTGCGTCGGCAGTTGCTTGTGCGAAGGCAGCGGGAGTCGCGAGGCTGCAGCAAGCGGCGAACGCGATGGCACTGACTATTGCTCTTCCACAGCGTCGCGTCATCGTGGGCAGCTCCTCGTCGGCGATGCCCAGCAACCAACGTGCCGCGAGACGCCCGGCGGCTTTCGGCGACGATCCAACGCGCTGCGTGCATCCCGCTGCACGCTTCGTGATGGATCCTGCACAACGGCGTCGAGAATTCGACGCGGCGGCGTATCACGATCACCACAAAGACGGTGGCGGTGACGAGCACACTGCGCTCGCGTGACAACACCCCGAGCAGCGGTGCTAAGAGGCTCTCATGGAGGACGAGAAAATCTTGCGGAGCCCGGCCAGCCCCATTGCGAGCGTCGCCAGCCTCGTCTTTTCTTGTCTCTTTTGGGGAATTTCATTCCCGCTGATGCAGATGGTCGCCGACGATCTTGCCCGCGCGAGCGGCTGGGTCGAGCGATCGATCGTCCAAGATTTTGCCCTGCGCGTCACCTTTACCGGCTGGCGGTTCGCCGCGGCGACGGTGCTCTACGGCCTGCTGACGTTGCGGCGCCAACGCGGCTACCGGGCCCACGAGGTGCGAGGAGGCATCATCGTCGGGGTGTTCTTTACGGCTGGACTCTTCTTGCAGATGGGAGGGCTCCGTTACGCGCTGCCCTCGGTGTCGGCGGTGCTGACGTCGATGGTCGTCGTCTTCACGCCGCTCGCGCAGTACTTTTGGTTGCGCCGCCCGATCAGCACCATCCTCTGGCAGTCGGTGATTCTTGCGCTCGTCGGGATGCTGATTCTCGCGCTGCCGAACCCCTCGGCCGCGGCGCGCCTCACGCTGACCGACGTGCCCCCCTTACCGTGGCTCGGAGAGGCATTTACGCTCATCGCGTCGCTGCTCTTCACGGCGCAGGTGTTGGCGGTCGATCATTTCGGCAAAGCCGCCGACGTCACGCGCTTCACGCTGGTGATGTTCGCCGTCAGTGCCGTCGCGAGCCTCGTCTTGGGTTTGCTTCTCGGCGGGGCCCCGCTCTACACGCCGTCCGCGCTCACGTCGATCCTGCACGACGCCCGCTTTCTCGCGGCCACCGGCGGCATCGTCGGCATCAGCTCGGTCGGCGCGTTTCATCTGATGAACTCCGCCCAGCCGAAGGTGAGCCCCGCGGTTGCCAGCGTGATCTACTGCACCGAACCGGTGTTCGCGACGATGTGGTCGGTCATCTTCGGAACGGAAGCGATCACGTTCATCACGCTGGCCGGCGGGGGGCTCGTGATCTTGGCGATGGTCCGCCTCGCGCGCCTTCAGAGCCCGACGTCGAGCTAGAACTCATTCCCAGCGGATATTGTCGACCGTGAACACGATCGGTGCCGTGCTGCCCATCGGAGCTTCGGCCGTCCAGCCGAAGGCACCGAGCACTGCGTCGTAGGTTTGTCCGCTGAGATCGATGGAGTACTCCATCGCCGTCGTGCCGAGCGTCTGCGGTATTTTCAGCGTCAAGGTGTCTTGGTTGGCTTTGCCCATCATCCCGCCGACGAGGAACGTCACCACTTCACCGCCGGCGCCGCCGACGGCCGAAAACTTCACGCTCGTTGCCCCGGCGGCGATTCGCTTCCCGGGTTGATCGCCCCAGTTGTTCACCGGGTATTGCCAATACACGCCCCCCCAAGAGCCGCCCATCAGCGGCGTGTACGTGAACTTGTGGCAGTGCCCCACGGCGCCCGCAGGGCGCGACGCGGCGCACATGCCGTTGTCGTCTTGAACGATCGCGCCGGCCGTCGACCCATCGCCCATGAAGCCGGAAGCCACGAACGCGCTATCCACGGCGAACGGCAGGGCGGCGGGTGTGTCGTTCCCGCCTCCGGTGCCGCCGGTACCGGTGCCCGTGGTGGTGGTTCCACTACTCGTGGTCGTCGAACCGGTCGCTGTGTCACCGGTGGTCGTCGATCCTGAGCCTCCCGAGCCCGTCGTCGAGACGGCGCGGGTCCCGGCCGTTCCCTTGGAGTCCTCGTCCGCGGAGCATCCCGCCGCGAACATCGCGACGCCCAAAATCAAAATCGAAGTTTTCAGCACGAAGGTCTGCATAGGTTCCCCTTCATTCCTGGTTTGCAGTCACCCAATGTGCGCGAAACGGTTTTTGATCGCACAAACGGCGGGCGAGCAATTACCAATCGGGGAGCGCCGGGAGGGTCTTGATCCAATCGTTGACCGTTTGGACGCCCACGGTGTCCGCTTTTTGCGTCGCGAGAGGCGGCATCTGGTCGGCGGCCGGTGCGTTGCCGGTACCGCGAAGCGACATCATGAAGGAGACGGCGCTCGCCGAAGGATTTCCCCCGACGATCCGATAGAGAATGGGGGGATCGTAGGGGTGCTCGAACTTCACGAGCCTGACGTTCAGCGCCGTCACGTACGCCCCTGTTTGCTCGGCCGTCTGCCCGACCGAGACCCGGAAGTTCATCTTGGGATCGGGGAACGGGACGCCTGGCGCGTCGTTGTGGCAATTTCCGCAGTTGGCGTGCAGGTACCCGAGCGCGTCCCGGGTGAGCCTATCGTTGCCCGGGAACTGGGCACCCGACGGCATCGGCTCCGTCAACCACCCTTCCGCGCTCAGCGTCTGGATGGTGACGCCGGCAGGGGCGGGCGCGGGTGCAGGAGGCGGCGTCAACTGCAAGGTACCGAAACCGAGAACGTGCTCTTGGAGCGGGTCGTGGCACCGGTGACAATCCAGCCCCGACGGGATGTCGTGATCGGACCCGTTGACGTCCAAGACTCTGTCGGTCGTCGGCACGAGCTCGGCGTCGGCCGGCGTGCCCGCGTCGCCCGACTTCCACCAATACGTGGCGTAGAGAAAATCGTCCTGCCCCAGCCCGTAACGTTCGACGAGCCGTGTCTCCACGCGCTTGCCGGCGATCGCAAACTCCTTCCAGAACTTCGCGCCCACGGGAAACGACCAGTGATTGGGATCGCTGGTGTCGATCTTGGAGTCCGGCGGCAGATACACCCACCGTTTCTTCTCTGCGCCGTCGGACCAAAGCGGGTAGCGCGGCGTGTACTCGCGCACGCCGTCGGCGAGGACGAGTGACCCGTCGGCGGCGACCGATTGGAAAAAACCGGTCGCCCGCAGCGTCTTCGCGAGCGCCGGCTGAGAGGTCGCGTCGGCCTGTGCGTCGGAACTCTCGCTGTCGGAAGAGGCTGCGTCGGAACGCGCATCGGACGGGCCTGCCTCGAACATGGCGCCAGCTGCCCCGTCGGCTCCGGGCGAATCGCCATCGCTATCGCTCGAACAGCCGCAGAAAATGACGAACGCCACCACGACCGCGGGGGCACGAATGGACGTAGACAAGCAAGCCAACACGCAACCACCTCTCGAACGGCGCATCTTATCATTGCTGCGTCAGTTTCTCGCTACCAGATCGTTGCATCGGAGTAGCCATAGCCCACGAAACTACTGACCGCGCAGGCGGAACTGGCTGTCGGCGAAGCCGAAGAGGCGAGTCCTCGCGGCCATTCCGGTCTGATGCGCCCTACCGACGGCCTCGCCGTAATTGCGTGAGCGAAACGCGGCAAGTGCTAATCGTGATCTGTCATCGCCAAGATCTGACGCAGTAATGTTATCGTAGTCCATCGATGGGAGCACGTGGATGGAGGCTCACTTCAACTGCAAGAGCTGCGACCAAGCGGGATCCGGCGTTGCCCAGTCCGACAGCTGCAGCAGCCCTTTCTTTCCTTCGGCGCTCGGGCTGAGCGACCAGAAGATGTAACTGATCCTGTTGGCATTCATGTAGGTCATGAGCTTTTGCCGCCACGCTTCATCCTTCGTCGCAACGTTCAGCGGGGTGGTCGGCTCGTCCTTGTTGTCGCAGAACGAGCCGACGATGATGGGCGCCGACGTCGCGAGGTAGCCCCACGTCGTGTCCCAGAGCATCTGCAAATTGTTGGGGTACGTCGGATCGGTGAACCACGGCTGATCCCTCACGCTCCTCCCGTAGTCGTGGATCGAATAAGCGAGTTGGCTGGGCACGATGCCGACCGGCGCGTTCTTAACGCCGAGTAGGTTGCCTCCTGGCCAATACGTCACGCCCCCCGCGAAGTCCACGCCCTGCACGACGACGAGCAGCTTCGAGTTGATCGTCAGAATCGCGTTACCCGCTCTCTCCGCGGCCGTTCGCCAGTTCAGGGGGCCATCGACGGCTTCCCAAACCGCGGGATAGCCCGGTTCTTCATGGAGATCGAAGCCGACCACGATCGAGTTCGAATGGTAGCGCCTCGCAAGATTCTCCCAGTCGGCGATCCATTGACTTTCGGATACCGATGGCGAGTCCCACCTCGGAGACGGCGGGTCCGCCGACGCAGTGAAACGATAACGATCGAGGAGGATGCGCAGGCCGCGGTCGCGGGCGCCGGCAACGATGCGATCGAGAATCTCCAAACTGCGAAGTCCGATGAGATCGGTGTTCTTCGCGATCGGATCGACGTTGCCATTCGCCGCCGCCGTGGCCGGCATCGCATCGGGCTGCACCGATTCATTCGAGAAGGGGATGCGAATCAGGTTGAAGCCGAGGCTCTGGATTTGATCGAGAAGCGAGTCGAGGGTGCGAGCTTGTAAGCCATCGGGCACGCGGGTGGTCGATTCCATGCCGGCCCAGTTGATGCCCTTGAGGCGCACTTCGTTGTTGTTCGAATCGAGCAGCGTCGCTCCGCTGGCGTGCAAGTACCAGTCGACGAGCGGAGGCAGACCGTCGGCTTCGCCGAGACCGGAGTCGACGAGCGGCGCGCCGTCGCCGACGAGTTCCTCATCGCCGTGGATGGGGACGCCGATGTAGACCTTCCCCTGGCAACCGATCGCCGGCGTGACCAGCATCGAAAAAGCCAGCCACCACGAGCGCGCCAACATGCCTCGAGCTTACCGAGCGGTGGGCTCCTTGGCCGGAGCTTTCGAGCCACCGAGGATCGAATGGATGCGTGCGATGTAAGGACTACGGGGATGGGCCGATTCGAACCGATCGGCGAGCGCGGAAGCTGCTGCGCCGTCGCCCCGTTGGACCAGGGCTTCGATCCGAAGCACCGTCGCTTCGGGCGCGAGGCGGCCCGACGGAAAGCGGTTCTTGTAGCGATCGAGCGCGGCGAGCGCCGCGCTCGAATCGTGGTCGGCGAGCGCTGCCCTCGCCACTTGCAACGCCGCAACTTCGTCCGACAGCGTAGGGCCCGCGGCCGTGGGTGCCGGTCGCGCTTCACGCACCGGGGCCGGCGCCGCGGCAGGAGCGGTGACCGTCGCGGCCGCAACCGGCTCGACGACCGGCGGTGGGGGCGTGACCGGTCGATCGTGGGCGACGGCAGTTAGGGTGGCCACCGGCGCGGCGTTCGTGGTCAATGCCGCCGTGCGATGGGCGCGCACCATCCACACGGCAGCGGGTGCGCCTCCTGCGATCGAGCAGATCGCGATCCACTTGACGGTGAGAGCCAGAACCCCCTTCGCCGCCTTCGCCGGCGCGATCGACGCCGCCGCCGTGCTCGCCGTCAGGATGGCGCCGGTCACTCCGAGCTCGGCGAGGATTCGCTTGCGGCTCGGACCCGACATCGCATCCACTTGGACCGATCGCAAAAGCGCGTTTTCGAGCGCGTCGCCGTTTTCTTCCAGCAAACGCTTGGGATCGCTCATGGTCGCCCCCTGTGTACGCCAGCCGCCTTCAGGCGGCGGACTCTTTCGTGAAAATCCTCGCGCGCGCGGCGCAGGCGCGACCCGACGGTGCCGATCGGAATCGAAAGAAGCTCGGCTACGTCGGCCACGGCGAGCTCCTCCAGCTCGAAGAGGACGAACACCTCGCGGAGATCGCTCGGCATGTCGGACAGGACGGTATCCATGAGAGCGCGGGCGCGAAGTTGATCACTGAGTTCCTCTTGGGTGGGGCCATGGGGCGGTTCGGACTGCATCAATTGATGATGGGCTTCGTCGCGCCGGTGCACCGATCGGCGCGCGTTGGCGGCGACCCGCGAGGCGGTGGCGAAAAGAAAGGCCCTCTCGCTGCCCGGCGCAATCGACGCAAGCTTCGAAGCCGCGACCAAAAACACGTGCTGCGCGGCATCGTCGACATCGCCCGCCGCGATGCCCATGCGACGCAAGCAACGCCAGATGAAGTCGAGGTTGGCGGCGACGATCTGGCCGAACCGCCGCTCGTCGGCCGGAGCGAGGTCAGCCATCGGTGCACTCGCGGGCTCAGGCACGAAGGCTGAGGCAATTGCGGGGTGCACGTCGCTCATCACGCCCGCCCTATTTCCACCAGCACGGTTCTTGATCACAAAAAGCGGACTCCTAGACCTAAGTCTACCACCCATCCGGCGGCCGGGACGCGGTGCACCTCCCGCTGAGGGTCCGTTTCCGTTCCAAGGACGAACACATAGCGGGTGAAGGGGACGACGAGCCCCCCCTCGAGCTCCAGAAAAAACCATGGCGAGGGGCGATAACGCAGGCGGCCCAGCGCGTCGGCCGCCGCCCACCACCGGCGCTCGGTCGTGGTGTCGATCGCCGGGCTCGATTTCGCCGTCGCCGTGACTCGACCGAGCTCGAAAGCGACGCATGGTTCGAGCACGAGACCCCGGGCGAGGGGGGCGCGAACCGGACAGCCGTCCAGGCGCGCCGCGATCCATTGAAAGGTCGCATCGCCCGTCTCGTTTTTCGCGAAATAGGCGCCGCTCGCCCGGTAGGCGCCGAAGCCCGGCGTCGTCCATTGCACGAAGATGCCGCCCCCCCACGCCGTACCGGGCACCGCCGATCCGCCGGTGAAAGCACCGGCCCCGCCGGCTCGCGCGCCGGCCAACCATTCGGCGCGCTCACCAACGAGCGTCCGATCGATCGAACCGCCTGTCTCGGGTTCTCGGCGAGACTCGGGACCCGGCGTCGGGGCGGGACTCGTGAGAGCGGGGGGCGAGGCCCCGGGAGACCGCCCTGCTGCGGCCGATTTTTCGCGTGCGAGCAGTTCGGCGCTCGGCTCGGTAGATGCCCCCGGATCGATCGCTAGCGCGGTGAAAAGGGCGAGGGCCGAGATCACTTCGGCGCAATTCGCGCCGGTCACCTCGCGGGAGGCCACGTCGCTACCGGACAGGATTTCGAGCCGCCCGAGCGTCTCCCTGCGCTGCCCGGTGACCGTCACCACGAACTTGCGCCCGCGCGCTCGCTCGGTGGCCACGAGCGTCTTGGCGGCTCGTCCCACCACCTGGGCGAGGAATTGCTTCTCGCTCGGACACCCCTCGTAGACGCGATAGGAGAGGTCGATGGGCTCCTGCTCGGCACGAGCTCGCGCGGCGAGCGCCACGATCGAAAGGACAAGGCACGCCAAGCTCGAGGGCTTTGGACTTCGCGGCGATTTTGTTACTCGGCGCGACCTTTGGCCCGCCTGCGGTGATTCTGTGACTCGGCGCGGCCTTCGGCCCGCCTGCGGTACGAGCATTGACTCGACAACATACCCCGGGGGGCAACGATTAACGAGGATCGGGTGGGCTCGTCGTGGGGGGCATCGTCGGCGCGACCTCGGCGCCGGCGGACTCCTCGGCCAACGTCCCGTCGGCGACCGGGATCTCGGGCTCCGCCGAGGGAGGCGTCTCGCGCGATGGCATCGGGGCGAGCTCCTCGGCCAGCGCCTCGATCCGCTCGTCGAGATCCTTTCGCGCCTCGATGGCATCGACACCCTGCGCGCGCGCGAGCCCCGCTCGCTCATCGGCCATGCGTGCGAGCTTCCCCCATTCGGCGCGACGTGGCGCGGAGGGGAGACGCACGGCTTCACGGTGCGCGGCGGCCGCGCGCTCGAGCGCAGCTCGTGCGGGCGACTGGATGACGGCCGCGGCCGTTCGCAGCGCGCAGCCGACGCTCGTGTCGACGGGTACCAGGACGGTGACCAGCGAAAGGCACGACCCGGCAAAAACGCACGACGCCAGCTGCGCCGGGAGCGGGCCGCCGATGTAGCTCGCGAAGACCCATCCCGCGACCGCCGCTGCGACCAGCGAGGCGGTCACGAGCGTCGCCAGCGTGCGGCGTGTTTCGGCGAGAGCCAACCGAGGCACCAGCCACAAGAAACACATCACCGACGCGGCGAGCGCGAACGACTGCGCTTCGAGCGCCGCCAGCGAGAGCGGCGAGAGCGCGCCCACGCCCACGGTGGTCCAGGTGGCTTCCCCGTAAGCCACCGTCGCGACGGTGATTCCGAGCGCCACGCCCACGCACGCTCGAACGAAGGGACCGCCGGGCGCTTCGCCGAGCCAGCTGAATGCGTAAAGGCAGGCGGCGATGATCAGAGCCAAAAGAACGCTGCGTATCATGGGTCCTCAGTAGGCGAGCGAACGGTCCGCGTTCTTGCGCTCCTGGGCGCCGATGTCGCGGGCAGTGGTGGGGGACGGCGGTGCCGTGGCGAACGTGCCCTGGTGACCTTCGTAGGCGCGCTTCTGTGCGTCGAGCTGGGAAGCCACCGCTGGCGGCGCTGCCCGGCGCACCTTGTCGAGCTCGACACGGTTTTGCGCGTTGAGCTCCAGCGCGCGCGCACGGTCGCCTCGCTCGAAGGCCATCGCGGCTTCCGTCTCGCGCTTCGACGCGATCACGCTCGTCGCCGAAGCGACCACCGACATGTCCCGCCCTTCGTCGACTTCCTGCGGGCTTTTGACCATCGTCACCCGCAGGCGGGAAAGATCGACCTCGTGCGGTGATCCGTCGACCGAACGCCACGACAGCGAACCTCCGAGCTCGATCGAGCTTCCCGGTGCTCCCGCGCTGACCTCCAGGGAGACGACGGCCCGACGCTCGTCGCCGGCGAAGAGCGAACCGAACGAGAGGCGATTGCCATCCCAGGTCGCGCCCCACACGTCGCGGATGCGAACGTCGGGGGGCAATGTCAAGTGGGCCTCGAGGTTTCGCACCCGCGTTCGCGTGGCTTCGCGCAGCTCCTTGGACAAGAAGCGCGCGAGCGCCGTGGTATCCCGCAAGAATTCGTAATTGCCGCGGCCGGCGTCGGAGATGGAGGCGAGATACGCGTCGTCGAAATCGGTGCCGATGCCGAGGGCGGACACCGTGAACCCGCGGCTGGCCTCCGCGCGCGCGACATCCGATCCCGTGCTGCGCGGCGCGCCCGACGTATCGCGGCCATCGGTGACCAGGACGATGCGCCCGATGCGTCCATCGCGCGTCCAGCCGAGCACGCGGTCGGCGTTGCGCAGAGCGTTGGCAATGTCGGTATTGCCTATGGCCTTCAGCCGTTCGATCTGCCGGCGGGCCTCGACGCGCACGTCGGCCACGCGGGAGAGAGGGACGAGAACTTCCGCCTGGGTGGCGAAGCGCACGACGCTCACCAGGTCATCGGGCTGCATCTCGTCGAGCACGGCGATGGCGGCTCGGCGGGCATCCTCGATCTTCTGGCCTGCCATCGAACCAGACGTGTCGATGACCAGCACCATCGCGACCGGAGCGCGCGCCTCGGCGACATCGGATGCCTCTTCCGCACGTACGCGGATCTCGGCGTACATCGACCGCGTTCCCGAGGCGAGCAACCGGCCGTGGCTCACCGCGAAGCGCCCCCTCACCCCTCCCCCTTCGATGGGCAGGGCGGTCGCCGACGGACCGTCGTCCCGTGCGATCAAAGGTGCCGTCGAGGGGCCGGCGGTCCCTCCACCTCGATCGGCCAAAACGAGACCGGTGACACTCAGCACCACCGCGGCGAGCGCGACGCTGCGGCGGGTGTGCGGATCGATCCAACGCAAGAACATGCTGCTTTCGCCTCCTGCCTGTGGTGACGGGCGGCGCGTCGAGAAGGTCTAGGCTTTCATGCTCACGTCCCACTGCGAATGCGCGCAGTGTGGTACTTGGCTACGATGTCGATCCGGCCCCCTTCGACGCAAGGCGAGCTCCGCGACCGAGCTCGGTGGCTGTCGGGCCGCACGATCGGCGACGTTGCGGCTGCTCTCGGCGTGACCCCCCCCGAGATCGGCGCACGCGGCAAAGGCAAGATCGGCAGCCTCATCGAGCGAGCACTCGGCGCCGAAGCGGGATCGACGCCGCAGCCCGATTTCCCGCGGCTCGGCATCGAGCTCAAGACGATCCCCGTCGACAGCGCCGGTTCGCCGCGTGAATCCACGTTCGTTTGCACCATTTCCTTGGCGGACGCCGATCGAGCCGAGTGGGAGACGTCGGTCGCACGCGCGAAGCTGAGCCACGTGCTCTTCGTGCCGGTCGTCGTCGATGCCCGCCTCCGTTCGGACGACCGCAAAATCGGAGCTCCGCTGTTCTGGCGTCCCAGCCCCGAGCAGGAAGCCGTCCTGCGCGCCGACTTCGAGGAAGCCTTGGGCCTGGTAGGCACCGGCCAAATCGAAGCGTTGACCGCGCGAACGGGTCGCTGGCTTCAGGTCCGACCCAAAGCACGAACGGGGAGCGTGCGCACGGTTTCTTTCGGACCAGAGGGGGAGTGGATCGCGACGGTTCCCCGGGGCTTTTACCTTCGCGCGAGCTTCACGCGCGCGTTACTGCAGCACGCGCGCTAGCATGACTGCGTCAGATCTTGGCGATGACAGATCACGATCAGCAATTGCCGCGTTTCGCCCACGCAAATTACGGCGAGGCCGTCGGT
>DASWDH010000471.1:0-6544 GCA_036395495.1 Polyangiaceae bacterium | reverse complement strand
TCGGTTTCGCGGGGGTTGGCGGCGTTCGGGTCGACTGCCGTGGCGGCGGTTTCGACGGGGGGCGGGGGTTTCTCGATCGGAGGCGCGGTGAACGACAGGCGACTCGCGCCGCCTGCGACCGCGGTGACGTCGGCGTTCTTGTGGCGGTTGTTCGACCACCCGGCGATCACGACGTGAGGTCCTGGGTCGACGTAGACCTGGGCGGTTGCGCTCTCGGGGAACGGCATGACCCGATTGTCGACGACGAGCGTACACTCGGGCGAGCAGGCAACGCCCACCCTGTGCAAAGACTTTTCTGACTCGGCAAGCACCTGGCGTGCATAGTCAACAAGCGTCTTCTCGCTCGGATGACGGCTGAGAGCGAGCGCCGCAAGCGTCGCCGCGCGCGCTGCATGTCCTGCTTCCTTGCGTGCCCTCATCGCGCTCTGCAGAGCTTCGGGGCTCGGCGCATCGCGATCGGCATTTTCGAAATGAGCGGCCGCGTTTTCGAAGTCTCGCAGCTTGTAAGAGCGGCGTCCGGCGTCGAATTCTTCAGCTGCGATCTTCAGACGTTCAGCATCAGGAGGCACCGCCATGGCGGATGCACTCCAAGTCAACGTGGCCGACAGAACAAGCCACCCGACGCCAACTCGCATTCGCATGCCCGTCCTAAGCCTCGCTCCTCTTACGCCGTGCCGTCAAGTAACACAAGCCGTGATCCAAGGCTGTCGGACACCATCAATCTGCGCAAATATGTTCGTTTGTTTGGTGGGGTCCCGGCCCCACGGCACGCCCGCGCGCACGTGGTAGGTCGAGCGACCACCCCGCGGAAGCCATCGCGCTTGCGTCAGAGGAGGAACGACACGCCAAATGATGCGTAAGGCCATCCAACGCGCAGCGTCAACGCGATCGCTTCGACGATATGGAAACGCCCACATGCAAAGATGGCCGGTTGGACTTTCGTCCCGTCGCCGCGCCCCTCGCCGAAGATGATGACCGCGCCGGGTTCGCCGCAGACCGAAAAATGGGTGGAGAGCCAAAAGTTCCACTGCATCACGATGGGAACCAAAAATCGATCGGCGGTGCGAATGGGATCGACGTCGAACCCGAACCCGATGCCGATGCTGTTGTTGATGCTGCTCACGAATCCGTTGTGGATGATGGAAATCGTGGCGCGCCCACCGACGCCCGGCCCATCCCCGAACTTGTGCCAACCGAACAGCACGTGCGGCTCGAGCTCGAGAAAGTAGTGCGGATGTTGGCCGGGGTGTTTGATGATCGAATGCTCTGCACGAGCCGAGCGGGTCGAGAGGACGAGGGCGAGCGATAGCGAAATGGCGACGGCGAGGATGACCTTGCGCATCCACAGACGATACACGAGCAGGGCTCTGCCAGTCTGTGGCAGCAGCATCTCGATCGGCAATTGCAGCGAATCGGCCGGGTAAGGTCCCGGCGAGGCCGGCGCAACCACATCTCCGGCTGGAAGGGCCGCGAGGCCCCGCCGATCCGCTTTCCCAAACATAGTTCCGCCTGTCCGGTCAGCTTGAGTGGGGACAAGGTTACTCCGATGATCGATCTGGCAGCGAGAAGCTGGCGGCGTAGCGCTATCCGGCTCAAACCATTTCTAGGAACATCTGCTCGGGGCTCTCGAGCAGCGCGATGAGCTCGTAAGCGAAGGCGGCGCCCACGTGCCCGTCGATGAGACGATGGTCGAACGAGAGCGACAGGAGCATCACATCACCGATGACGATCTGATCGCCGCGGACGACGGGCTTTCGCTTCATCTGATGCACGCCGAGAATGGCAACCTCGGGAAAGTGGATGATCGGCGTCGCAAAGAGCCCGCTTTTTTCGCCGAGCGACGTGATCGTAAACGTGCTGCCGGTGAGGTCGTCGAGCTTGAGGCGGTTTTTCCTGGCGTCGTCGGCCAACCGTTCGATTTCGCGCGCGATGTCGAGCAGCGAGCGCTCACCGGCGTTTTTCACCACCGGGACGACCAGGCCAGCCTCCGTTGCAGTGGCGATGCCGATGTTGTGGTAGCGCCGGGTCACGATCTCCTGCGTCGATTCGTCGAACGTGCTGTTGAGACTCGGGTGTCGACGCAGGGCAGCCACCACCGCTTTGACGAAGAAGGGCAAGAACGTGAGATTCGCTCCCTGCGCGGAGGCCGGCGGCTTCAAACGACGGCGCAATTCTCGGAGCGCCGAGACGTCGCACTCCTCGACGAACGTGAAGTGAGCGGCCTTTTGCTTGGACCGCGCCATGTTCTCGAAAATGCGCTTGCGCAAACCTTTCAGCGGTGTTCGTTCCTCGGGGCCGGCCCGTTCGGCAGGCGTTTCAGCGGGCGGCGCTTCGATCGCTGCGCGCGGCGAGGGCTGCGGAGGCTCGCTCGACGGCCGCGCCGGCGCAGCGGGCGTGGAAAGCGCGCTTCGCACGTCTTCGCTGGTGACGCGACCGAAGGGGCCCGTCGGGCGCACGATCCTGAGATCGAGGCCGAGATCGCGGGCCAGCTTGCGCGTGGCAGGCGTCGCCAGCGGCTTTTCGTTGAAGTACTGCACGCCGCCGCCGAGAACGACCCGCTCCTCGACCCGCTTGGCGCCGAGTTGCATTCCCGGAAGGTCCTCGCGGATGTCCCCTACCGCGCTGGCCACGCTCTCGTGCTCGCGTTTGGCCGCCCCGTTTTCGCCGGAACGCTCCGGCTCGGCCCGCCCCGCTTCGTCGAGTTCGAACACGACCAGGACCGAATGAACTTGGACGACCTCGCCCACCGCGCCGTGCCGCTCGACGACGCGACCCGTTCTCGGCGCGGCGATGGTCACCGTGGCTTTGTCGGTCATGACTTCGACCATCGGTTGGTCCTCGGCGATCGTCTGCCCCGGCTCGACGAGCCAGCTTACGATCTCGCCCTCGGTGACCCCCTCGCCGATGTCGGGCAGCTTGAACTCGAAACGGGCCATGCGCGTGCCTCCTCAGTACCCCGCCGTCTCGACGATGGACGGCAAGATCCGATGCGCAAGTGGCAAGTATTCCATTTCCAGGCTGTAGGGGAACGGCGTATCGAAACCGGTCACTCGGGCGGGCGGCGCCTCGAGATAGAGAAAAGCCTTCTCGTTGACGAGCGCGATGATTTCGCTGCCGAATCCGCAGGTGCGCGGCGCCTCGTGGACGACGATGACCCGGCCCGTCTTTTTGACGCTCGTCACGATGGTGTCGATGTCGACTGGCCAGAGTGTGCGAAGGTCGACGACATCGCACTCGATGCCGCGCGCCGAGGCTTGATTGGCGGCTTCGAGCGCCTCGTAGAGCATGGCGCCCCAGGCGATGAGAGTCACGTGATTGCCCTCGCGCACCAGCGCGGCTTTCGAGAGCGGCACCGTGTAGTCGGCCTCGGGCACCTCACCTTTGGCAGCTCGGTAGATGCGCTTGGGCTCGAAGAAGAGGACGGGATCGGGGTCGCGGATGGAGGCGAGCAAAAGCCCCTTGGCGTCGTGGGGATTGGAAGGGCACACCACCTTGAGACCGGGCGTGTGGATGAAGATCGCCTCCGGAGATTGCGAATGATAATGCCCGCCGCGAATACCGCCACCCACCGGCGTGCGGATCACCAGCTTGGCGGGGTACTGGCCGCCCGAGCGGTAGCGGAATTTGGCAAGCTCCGACACGATCTGATCGTAAGCCGGGTAGATGAAGTCGGCGAACTGGATCTCGGGAACCGGCACCAACCCATAAAGAGCCATGCCGATAGCGGTGCCGACGATTCCACCTTCGGAAAGCGGCGTGTCGATGACGCGGTCTTCGCCGAATTCGTCGAACAGGCCCGCGGTCACCCGAAACACGCCTCCCACTTTCCCGACGTCTTCGCCCATCACGATGACGCGCGGATCGCGTCTCATTTCGAGCCGGAGCCCGTCGTTGATCGCTTGGACCATGTTCATCTGCGGCATCGGGTCGTTCCTGATCGTTTGACGAGAATGCAGTCTATCGTTTGGAGGCCGGGCGCGGCGATCGCAGGAGGTATTCGGATTGTTCTCGTAGGTTCCAGGGCATGTCGGCGTACACGTCTTCGAACATCGTCGGAAGAGCGGGCGGCGGCACCTGCTCGGCCGCGGCGATGGCGTTCTTGATTTGTTCCAGCACCTCGGCTTCGGCCTTGCTCTGGTCAGCGTCGCTCCAGAGCCCTCGCGCCTGGAGCATGCGGCGAAGGCGTGCGATGGGATCGCGGCGGCGCCACTCCTCGACCTCGTCCTCCTGACGATACGCCTTGGGATCGTCACTGGTGGAGTGGCCGGAGAGTCGATAGGTGATGGCTTCGACGAGCGTGGGGCCGTCGCCGCGCACCGCCCGCGCGAGCGCGGCGCGGGTGGCGTGGATGACTGCGAGAAGATCATTGCCGTCGCAGCGCAACGAAGGGACGCCGTACGCGGTACCCTTTTCGGCGAACGAAGCGCTGGCCGTCTGCCGTTCGGTCGGCACGCTGATCGCCCAACCGTTGTTGCGGCAGAAGAAGATCGTCGGGGTCTTGAAGACGCCCGCAAAGTTCATCCCGTTGTGGAAATCATTGGAGCTCGTGGCGCCGTCGCCGAAGTACACGATGGTGACGACGTCCTCGTGCCGGAGCTTGGCAGCCCACGCGAAACCCACCGCGTGGGTGATCTGGGTTCCAACGGGCGAGCTGATCGATCCGAAATGCACCTCACGCGCGGTGTAGTGGTCGGGCATCTGCCGCCCCTTCGCCGTGTCGTTGGCATTGCCGAACATGTTGTCGAGGTAACGCTGCAGCGGGAAACCTCGTATCAGTGCGGCGCCGAACTCCCGATAGCACGGGAAAATCCAGTCGTTCTTGCGCATGGCGAACGTCGACCCCAAGATGGAGGCCTCTTCGCCGATCGATCCGATGTGAAAGCCGATGCGACCCTGGCGCTGCAGCGATACCAGACGATCGTCGAGAACGCGCACCCGAACCATGTCGGTGTAGAGCGAGACGAGCTCGGCATCGGTAATACCCGGATCGTGGGCGGGATCGACGGTGCCGTCGTCGCGCATCGCGCGGATGACGCCGGGCGCCAACACGTCGTTTGGGTTTCGAGAATGTTTCGTCGGAATCACGGCAGCCAACGTCATCGTCTCACCGAGAGTGCGCGAGGTAGGCGCGATCCTGTGGATCGTCACGTCATCAAGCTAGCGCGGACTTCACCGCAGCAAGGGCCGACTCGACTTCCGTCGGATCGAGCTGAAAGCTGGCCGCGAGCTTGGAGAGAACATCGCGTTCGACGTTGCTGACCCCGCCCGACACATGTGCGAGCAGACCTGCGATACGCAGCACCTCGCGCTGATGCTCCTGCTTCTTGACTGTCCGGGCCAGAAATTCGATGCGCTTCTCTAGGCCATCCTCCGGCAACTGATCGCGCAGATCGCTGAGCAGGCCGTGCACTTGCGTCTCGTCGACTGCCCCGCCGCACGCCTCGATCACCACCTGTACGAAGGCCTCGCGCTCCGAATCGTCGAACAAGCCATCGGCTGTGCCGACGAGATACGCCGCTTCCACGATCGATTCGAAAAGAGCGGCGGCATTCGGATCGAAACCGGTCGGAATCGTCGTCTCGTCGGTCACCGGTCGCGCTCCGTAGACGGTCGCCGTCACCCGGAGAATCGATCCTCGCCCGCCATTGGCGGCGGCGCCCGCCCACGGTGTGCTCAATCCCCGGGCGACCTTTTGGAGTAAACGTTCGTCAGCAACCGACATGCTTTTCTCCGATGGACTGCGAGAGCGGGAGCCTAGCCGAATCCACCTCTCGCGGGAAAGGCGAAAAGGTTTACGCGGGCTTTCGCCGCAACGCCACTAGTTGTTCTGTTACTCGGCGCAGGCCTTCGGCCTCGCCTGCGACTTGTGTTACTCGGCGCAGGCCTTCGGCCTCGCCTGCGACGGAATCCGAAAAGCTGGGCCCCTCTTGCCGTAACAGCGTGACTGCTTCGCGCGCGGCGAGCTCGCTCGAGCTTGGTGCTGCGGCGATCCGGCCCGCGGCCGCACGCGCCTCGGCGAGCCGCGCTTCCAGCAGGGTTTCTATGTTACTCGGCGCGGCCTGCAGCCCGCCTGCGGTCTCGTGACCGCCTTCGGGCTTGAGAACCGAACGCAGGAAGACTTCGGCCGCCTTGTAGCTCGAACGGACGAGAGGTCCGCATGCGGCGTAGCGAAACCCCAGCCCGAGCGCGATTCGCTCGAACTCGCGAAAGGTTTCGGGCGTCACGAAGCGCATCACTTCGTGGTGCTTGGGGCTGGGACGCAAGTATTGGCCGACGGTGACGATATCGACGCCGGCCGTACGCAGATCCGAGAGTGTCTCCACCACCTCTTCGTCGGTTTCTCCGATGCCGACCATGATGGACGACTTCGTGATGCGCCCGGGCGCCTGGTCCTTGGCGCGGCGCAGCACCGAAAGCGAACGATCGTAGCCGCAGCGGGCGTCCCTGACGCGCCGCGTGATCCGGCGCACGACTTCGATGTTGTGCGCAAAGACGTCCGGCTTGGCGTCGAGAACCGTATCGATCGATCGTGGCTGCCCCTGAA
>DASWDH010000470.1:0-5309 GCA_036395495.1 Polyangiaceae bacterium | reverse complement strand
CCAGTACGTAGAAGTCGCCCGTCTTGTCGCGTACGAGATCGGTGCCGACGATGTGGCACCAGATACCGCGTGGGGGCTTGAGCCCCATGCAAGCGGGCCGGAAATCGGCGCAGGTTTTCACGAGGTGCTCGGGGACGACTTTGTCGCGAAGGATGCGCTGCTCGCCGTAGACGTCGCAGAGAAACAGGTTGAGGGCTTCGATGCGCTGGCGAAGCCCAGCTTCGAGCCGGTTCCACTCGCGGCCGGAAACGATCCTCGGGATGATATCGAAGGGGAAGATTCGCTCGCTGCCGCCGTTTTCGCCGGTGAGAGTGAACGTGATGCCCATGCTGAGCAGGGCCCGTTCGGCAGCGGCTTGCCGGCTGGCCAACGCTCCGGGCTCGAGGGCCTCGATACCCCGGACGAGCGGGTCGAATCCAGGCCGAGGCCGGCCACGTGCGGCGAAAGTCTCGTCGTAGTAGGGGCCGTTTTCGGGGTCGTAGCTATCGAAATTCATCCAGGTCCGTCGGTTCGCGAATCTCCCTGATTGGAAGGCTAGTTCGATACGCGCATCAAGACCTTTCGGCGTCGTTGCTGCAATGTTTCTTCGAGTGACTCGGCGCGGGCCTTCGGCCCCGGCCTTCGAGTGACTCGGCGCGGGCCTTCGGCCCCGGCCTGCGAGGGAGGAGCGCGCCTACAAGCGGAGCTTTTCACTACCCCAGGGACGGTTTGGCGACCGACGGCCCCTCGAGAACGAACGACACGGTCCGTCCTGAAAACTTGGCCCGCGTCGTAGGCAGGTGATAGCGGCACGAACATGCGACTCCAGCCAATCTCGATTGTTTTCGGACTTTTTCTCATCGCCTGCGGCGCACAGCACCCGATCGTTGCATCGAGGTCCGCCCAACAGGCGGCGGGCGCGCCGTCACGTCGTGCGGCGGCGGCCGACGCTCGTTCGGAATCGGACGCGCGGATATCCCAGCCCGAGATGCCGTCGCATGCCGTCGGCGACTATTTGATTCGTGCTTTCACGTTGCCATCGCGTACGCGGGTGACGGTGACCGAGCGAGTCGTCGCCGTGAAAGATACCAGCGTCGTCGTCGAAGTGACGAGGGAAGTCCGAGCCAAGACTCGATCGATCCGCGTCGAGCTGAATGACGCGCCCGGCCGCCGCGGTGAGATCCTCGAGGTCACCGTGCTCCGTGGCGGTGCCGAGCTTCCGCGTGGAAAGGCCGCCTACGACGCGATCATGCGCGGGACCGAGTTCGCAGTCGACGAAAATGAAGGCCAGATCGACAGCGCCGATACCAAGCTCGACGTCCGTGGACGCGCGCTCGAGTGCACCGAAACGCGTTTCCGCGTGAGGGTGAGAGGCCAAGAAGCCACGATGCGCACCGTCCAGCTCGCGAATTCGCCCTGGGGCGAAGTCGCAGCCGACGTGACGACGCCCGAAGGCGCCACACTCTACCGCGCCGAAGTTCTCGACGTTGGCCACGAGGAGCTTCGCACCGCCGCGGTTGCAGAGCACTGAAGCCGCGCGTGACGACGCTGTCGCTCGAATCGCGTGACGGCACAAAGAGGTGACGAGGACGAAGTCGACTTCCGATCCCGCTCGCCGCGTTGCTGATGCGGGGTCGGAGGTGTAGAAGAGGTGAGCCACGAGGAGGAACCCATGATGCTCGGGAACACCTCGACGCTTTACCTTCTTTCGCTCGGCTTCGCCGTCGTCTGTGCGCCCGGTTGCTCGAGCGGCGGCGACTCGCGCGACGACGGTACGAACGCAGGTAGCGGGGGTGCCGGTATCGTCCCCACCGGTGGCAGCGGCGGCAGCGGCATCGCGCCCACGAACGATGGGGGAGGTCCGGCGGGTGGCAGCGGCCTCACGGCCGACGCCGCGTGCTTCGCGACGCAGGTGCAGGGAACCCAACCGATCCCGACGGACATCTTCATCATGCAGGACAAGTCGGCCTCGATGAACTGTCCGGCCATGGACAACGCGTGCGAGGCACCCACGGGCATGAGGATACTGCCCACGCGATGGACGGCATTCAGCGACGCGATGAACACGTTCGTGAATTCGTCGATGAGCGCCGGGCTCGGGGTCGGAATCGGTTTTTTTCCTCTCACCCTTCCCGCCAGCACGACCACCGATTGCAACATGAATCGGTATGCGGTGCCGGCACAGCCGATCGCGCCTCTCCCCGGCAATGCCGCCTCCATCTCCGAGGCCATCGGGTCGACGACGCCGAACGGGGGGACACCCACCGTTCCGGCTCTGCAGGGGGCCATCGCCTACGCCAAGGCGTACATGACCAAGGCTGCGGGGCGCGGCGCCGCGATCGTGCTGGTGAGCGACGGTCTACCAACCGGATGTCTCGAAACCAACAATACGGTCCCTGGCGCGACGATGCTCGTGCAGCAGGCTTTCACCGGGAGCCCTTCCATCCGAACGTTCGTCGTTGGGCTCGGCAACACGTCGGCGCTCGATCAGATCGCGCTCGCCGGATCGGGCGGTATGACCCACTATTTCCCGGCAACCGGAGACGTTGCCGGCAAGCTCGTGTCCGCACTCAAGACGATCACCGGCATCGTCAACTGTGATTATGCGATTCCCATGAGCGGCAATGTCGATCCGAGCCTCGTCAATGTGCAGGTCAAAGTCGGCACCAACGGCGCGACGACCGAGATCGGATACGTTTCGAGTGCGGCAGAGTGCGGTTCCCGAGGCGGTTGGTATTACGACAACCCGACCCGGCCGACCCGAATCGTCCTGTGTACGCAGTCATGCGGTCCGCTCAAGACGACAGATGGAAGCAGCGTGCAAGTACTTTACGGTTGTCGCTCACGCCCGCCCGCGTGAAATCCAGTCAGATACATCGCCCCCCGCCTTCCCGAGCACCTGACTCGATGCGCGGCGTATGATCGTCGTTTCATGGTCCCGCGCGTTGCCATGGTCCTCTGATTGTCCGGTGCTCGTCGTGGGTACGATGTGAGACGAATTGGCCGCGATGTCAGGGAAAATAGCGTTGATCGTCGTGGCTCACCGCGGCATACTATCGCGATGTCGGGTGGGTGGGCGCCCGCATTTTCGGACAATCACCGGTAGAGAACCGGGATGATTGAATCCAGGAGACCCTATGAAAATAGCAATTCCCTATTGGTTCGGCGCATTGCTTTGTACCTCGGTAGGCCTCGTGTATTGTGGTGGCGACGACACCGCCCCGGCGACTGGCACCACGGGCGGGGGAGGCAGCGGAAGCTCCTCGACCACCAGCACCACCGCGACGACCGGAACGACCACGAGCACGACGGCCGCGACGGGTGGTTCGGGTGGAACCGGTGGATCAACCGCCGGAACCGGCGGAACCACGAGCACGGGCTGTCCCGCGACGCAGCCGATGGGCAACGATGCGTGTACGACCCTGGCGCAGAGCTGTCCCTACGGCGGCACGACCACCTGCGTGTGCTCTGCCGGAAGGCCGGATGCCGGCGGGAAATGGGATTGCACGACGACGGGCGATGCAGCGCCGCCGCCGCCAACCGACGCAGCCGCTTGTCCCGCGACTCCCCCGCAGGACATGGGAACATGCACCACCACGGGTCAGAGTTGTCCCGGAGCGGAGGGAGGCATGTGCGAGTGCGGCGGCAACCACAAGTGGCACTGCTAGTAGGTTGATGTCTGTCGGCATCGATATCGATTGCCGATAGCTCCACCGGTATCGACAAGAGGGTGCTGTAGCCCCTTTGCCAAGAAGGGCTACAGCGCCTTGCCGGGGTTCAGGATCCCATTGGGATCGAAGGCAGCCTTGATGCGAAGCATGAGGGCGCGCTCCGATTCGCCCACCATCGCCCCCAGATAGTCACGCTTGAGCGAGCCGACGCCGTGCTCGCCGGTGATCGTGCCGTTGAGCTCGATGGCAGCGCGCACGATCTCGTCGAACGCGGCGTAGGCGGCCGCGGCGGAACCTGGCTCGGCTTGGCGAAAGACGATGGTGGGGTGGAGATTGCCGTCGCCCGCGTGGCCGAAGGTGCCGATGAGGACGCCATGCCGATCGGCGATGCGCTGGATCCGCTCCACCATCTGCGGTAGCGCCGGCTTCGGCACGGCGATGTCGTCGAGGAGCGTGGTGCCGAGACGCTCCAGCGCAGGGAGCGCCATCCGCCGGGCGGCGAGGAGAAGCTTTCCCTCCTCGGGATCATCGGTGCAGTGGACCTCGCGCGCTGCGTGCGCGCGGCAGAGCGCTTGGCACTGGGCAATGATATCGGAGGCTGTCGGCGAGTCGCTCTGGGCAATGAGCAGAGCTGCTGCCGATGTATCGAGACCCATGCGTGTCACGTTCTCCACGGCGGTGACCGTGGCGCGGTCCATGACTTCGAGGAGCGATAGGTCGGCGATCGATTCCATGGCGACGATTGCCGCGGCCGCGCTCTCGATGGAATCGAAGAACGCAACGAGCGTGGAGGCGGAAAGCGGAGCACGCAGAAGCCGCAGCGTCGCCTCCACGATGACCGCCAGCGTGCCCTCCGATCCGACGAGCAGCCGCGTGAGGTCGAGGCCGGCGACGTTCTTCCTGGTGATCGATCCGGTGCGGATGAGCGTGCCGTCGGGCAGCACGACCTTGAGCGCTGCCACGTGGTCCCCGGTGACGCCATACTTGAGACAGCACGCTCCCCCGGCATTGGTGGCGATGTTGCCGCCGATCGTAGAGATGTCCCGACTCGCCGGGTCGGGCGCGTAGTAGAGCCCGCGAGAGGCGGCTTCGGCCGCCAGTTTGCCATTGAGCACACCGGGCTCGACGATCGCGGTGCGCGTCGCCGCGTCGATGTGGAGGATCCGGTCGAAGCCGATCATCGAGAGAACGATGCAACCATCCACCGCGTTCGCCCCACCGGCGAGGCCCGTTCCTGCCGCGCGCGTCACGACCGGGATGCGCCGCTCGTTGGCAAAGCGCAAGGTGGTCACGACGTCGTCGGCCGAGCGGGCGCGAACCAGAGCCGCTGGCGTGCCGGCCGGAGCCAGCGGAGCCTGATCGCGGCAAAACGAGGCGAGCACGTCGGGATCGAGCACCACGCGCTCGTCGAGTGCTGCCCGGAGCGAGTCTGTCCACGGCTCGCTCATGTGTCTTCCGCCCGATAGAAGAGACGAATGTGTTTCGGAATCACGAGCTGCTATACCTGGTCGGCTCATTCTAGCTTTACTGCCTGAGTCTTGGCATCGGCAGATCGCGATCAGCAGATTTGGCCTTTAACCCAACGTAAGATACGGCGAGGCCGTCGGAATCTCGCATTCGAAAAAAACCAGCCGCAAGGCCCGGCCAGCCACGCTTCGC
>DASWDH010000469.1:0-11624 GCA_036395495.1 Polyangiaceae bacterium | reverse complement strand
GCGAAGCGTGGCTGGCCGGGCCTTGCGGCTGGTTTTTTTCGAATGCGAGATTCCGACGGCCTCGCCGTATCTTACGTTGGGTTAAAGGCCAAATCTGCTGATCGCGATCTGCCGATGCCAAGACTCAGGCAGTAAAGCTAGTTCCGGTCGGGTTCGGGGCATCGCGCCCGGACAGGTCCCGTTCGGTGCGCTCGGTTCCGGGATTGTCTTCGACAGGTCCACGGCTTGGGCCGGTTTCCTGCGCGATGAACGCGGCAATATCGCTCCACAGGGCCTTGAAATCCGCGGCGCCGAATGCCGAATAGCTCGGAATCCAATCGCCGCTCCAACCTTCGGGCTCGGTGCGGCCGAATTGGCCGACGACGTCCAGGTGATCGGCTGACGCCGCATGCACCAGCTCACCCCAGATCTGCGAATTGGTCGGAACGATGCCATCGCTGTCACGGCTCGAGGGCAGCTCGCCATAGCTTTTGACGAGCTTCTCGCGTTGAGCATCGACCGGAGGCGGAATGAGCAGACTCTCGCCGCGAGCGGCAACGCGATGCAAGAACGCGTAAACCGGATGCATGATCTGGCTGTAAAGATCGCGAACGCTGCCGAGCAAGCTGCGCCAGGTCGGGCGTCGCGCGCGCGCGACGACGGACCCGTAGCGCACCTTGGGGTCGGCGGTGCACGCATTCAAGAGATCACATCCGGCGGGCGTCAGTTGGAACATCAGCCACTGATCCGACGAAACGCCTTCGAGGAAACGGATCAGCTCGAGCCTGCGCTCTTCGGAAAAATCGTTGAGCAGCTTTTCGTAGAGCTCGTCGAACGTACCCCGGCGTTTACGAAACGGATCGCGCAACCGCACGACGAAGTAGCCGAGCCGCAGCATGAGCGCGAGCGGGACCCGGCCGCGCCGCAACACCCAGATGAAATAGCGCGCGACCATCCGCAGGAGCGGTTTACCCATCGCGCTGGTGAAGAATGTAGCGACGGGCGTCCCGAAATGCGGACAGCAGATCGTGACGAGCGTACGGATGCGATCATACGCGGTGAAACGCACGTCCGTCGGTAGAGAAGCGGTCGGTGCAATGGCGAGGCGGGCGTCGAGCCCGCCGGT
The DNA here is from genome assembly GCA_036395495.1 of Polyangiaceae bacterium. Lineage (GTDB taxonomy): Bacteria > Myxococcota_A > Polyangia > Polyangiales > Polyangiaceae > DASWDH01. Next base: position 10,519 of record DASWDH010000469.1, on the reverse strand, counting down.
GGAATGTCCAACGATGTGAATCGGGCCATCATCCTGATCGGCCACCGCGGCCAAGGCCTCGAGCACGAGTGCCGCGCGATGCCGAATCGAGGCGGTCGGAAGCGTGGCCACCTCGGTGATCGTGACCTCGAGCTTCCTCTCCGCAAAGCTCGCCTCCAACGCCTCACGAACGCCACTGAAGTACGTCAGCTCTCCGAACTTACCGAAGCCGAAAAACCCAGGCACCAGAATCACGTGGTGGTTCGGCATTGGGGCTCCTCGTCATTGACTCCGCCCCTTCTAACCCCGAAGCGGTGCGCGAGGACAGGGAGCTTCGGGACGACGAGAGCGAAACCGGGACCTGCCGATGACGTAAAGCTATCAACCGTCGACAGCGCTGGGAGGATGAGATGACAACACGATTGGGTCGCCTGCTCCAGGCACTCGGATGGGTGATGATGTCAGGGGTAGCTGCGTGCAAAGACGAACCGGCCATCCAGCGCGTAGCTCCCCCCGCCGCCTCCGCGTCCCCCTCTCCGTCGGGTGCCGCTGCGCGGTTCGTCGTCGTCGAAAGCGGGGCCGCAAGTTTCTTGATCGACGCACCTCTGGAGAAAATCAAGGGACGCTCCAGCAAACTGCGCGGCGAGATCACCGTCGACCCGAGCGACCTCATGACCACGCGCGGCCAGGTCGATGTCGACCTCATGGACCTGGTCACCGAGACGTTCGACGATGCGAGCAAGAACACGACCCAGACCGGCCATGCCCACAACTGGATGGAGATCGGGGACGACGTGGAGCCCAAGCGCCGAGAAGAGAACCGCTTTGCCCGGTTCACCATTCGGTCGATCGACGAGGTCTCCAGCAAGCTCGCAGATGCCCCCGAAACCAAGGGCGAACAGGTGGTCACCTTGACCGCGAGAGGCGACCTCTGGATCCACGGGGTCAGCTCTCCCAAACTCGTCAAACTGACGGTGACGTTCCAGGGGCCGCCGGCAGCTCCCACCGGCGTTCACGTCACGACCGCCGAGCCGCTGCGACTCTCGTTACGAGAGCACGACATCAAGCCGCGGGACGTCGCAGGAAAATTCCTGAACGGCGCGCTCGAAAAAGTGGGCAAGAAGATCGACGACAGCGTCCAGATTTCGCTCGACCTGACGGCGCGCACCTCGAAATCATGACGGGATCCTACTGCTCGGCATACCTCTTCGCCGCGGCGAGGTCGCGGCGTAGCTCCTCCGCGTTGCGTCGCGGCCCATAGCCGGGCGTGTCGCGCTGAATGCGCCACCCTTCCTTGAGGGGACCAGCATCCACGGTATCGAAGCCGAATTGGTCGAGCAGCCGAACCACGGTAGCCTTGGCCTCCTTGTCGTCGCCAGCGATGACCAATGCGCGACGATTCTTGGTTCCCGCCGGCTGCCCATCGGTCGTGATTTGCGCTGCGTAGATGTGATTGAAAGCTTTGACGACCTTGGAGGTCGGCAGATGGGTTTGCAACAGTTCGGCCGTCGTCATCGACTCGTTGTCGAGCTCGGGGATGTGGCCGTCGCGCTGGGGGTAGTAGTTGTTCGTGTCGATGACGGTCTTGCCCTTCAGAGGCCCGACGGGTACCGAGCGGTAATTCTTCAGCGGAATCGCCACGACGACGATGTCTCCCGCCTCGGCGGCTTCGACCGCCCTAGCCGCCCGGGCTCGTGGTCCGAGCTCGTTCACGAGCGAGGAAAGGGTCTCCGGCCCGCGCGAATTGCTGATCACCACATCGTATCCGTTCGCCACGGCCAGCCGCGCGACCTGGCTTCCGATGTGACCTGCGCCAATCAGTCCGATCGTTGTCATGCCGGCGAGAATGAGCACCACGCAGCAGGTCGGCAATCGGGACTTGGCAGTAGGGTGAGACGGTCGGCAAAAACGTCACCCATGCGACGCGGTCCACGCGAGAAGCGCGTCGCAATCCCACCCGTTGACGATGCGCTCGGGGAGAAGACCGCATTCGACGGCTCGCTCACACCCATTTTCCTGCCATTCCAGTTGCCCGGGTGTGTGCGCGTCGGTGTTGATGCAGAACCGACAGCCGATCGCATTGGCCAACCGGAGCAGTCGCCGCGGCGGGTCGAGGCGCTCCGGCCGTGAATTGATCTCGATGGCCTTGTCGTGTTCCGCGCAGGCGGCGAACACCCGCTCGGCATCGAACGTCGACTCGGGACGTCCTTTACCGACGACGATCCGGCCGGTGCAGTGACCGAGCACGTCCGCGTGCGGATTGCGAACGGCCGCCAGCATCCTCTCGGTCATTGCCTTTTCATCCATCCGAAGCTTGCCGTGAACGCTGGCAACGACGACATCCAAACGAGACAGAAGCTCGGGACTTTGATCCAGCGATCCGTCGTCGAGAATGTCGACCTCGATCCCGGTCATGATGCGAAACGGTGCGAATTGCTCGTTCAGTCTGGCGATGAGCTCCAGCTGGGCGCCGAGCCGCTCGGCCGTGAGCCCTCTCGCGATGGTGAGCTTCGGTGAATGATCGGTGATGACCAGATACTCGTGCCCGAGCGCCCGTGCTGCGCGCGCCGTCTCTTCAATCGAGCTCTTGCCGTCGGACCATAGGGTGTGGGAGTGGCAATCTCCCCTGAGGCGAGCGCGAAGCTCGGCGGCCGGAGAAGGCGAAGCCGCCGCGAACTCGCCCTCTAGCCGCGCGAGGTACTCCGGTGTCTCGCCGCGGATCGCCTGCTCTATGACTTGCCCGGTCGTCTCACCGATGCCTCGTAGCTCGAGGAGGCTACCGTCCTCCACGCGCCGGCGCACCTCATCGAGCCCAACGCCATCAATCGCCTCCGCGGCGCGTCGAAAGGCTCGCGAGCGGTACAGGGGTACGCCGCGCCGTTCGAGCAGATAAGCAATGCGCTGCAGAGCGGCGATCGGGTCCACACCCCAACCGTGCTCCGCCGGCGATACTCTGCCATGCGCCTTCCGACCAAGTGCGCGTGTGTCGAAAGAGAGCCGCTAGAGCGTCGTGAGACCTCCCAGCAACGCCATGTTAGAATGTCGGGGCGTATGCACCCATCGAACAGCGCCGCGCCCAGGTGAACCCTTGCGCCATCGCACCATCACTGCCGTTGCTGTGCTCATGGCTGCCGGTTCTGTCCATTGCGCTCGATCGCGTTCGGCGTCACCACCGCCCACCGCGCCGGCGCCGGCTCCGGCGGCCGCGCCCGACGCTCACGAGCAGACCGCCACGGAAGTCCTCGCCGCGCTCAAGAACCACGATTTCGACGCCGTCGAACGCCACTTCGACGGACCGATGCAGCGGGACGTGCCGCGGGAAAAGGTCGACCGCTTGTGGTCCTCGGCGGTTGCGGCCAAGGGCGAGATGACCTCCTGGAAGCTCGTCGATCGAGACAACAGCGCAGGTTACGACCGGCTCCGCTTCGAGCTCGATCACGAGAACGGCAGGTGGCAAGCCCTCATCATCTTCACTGCCCAGGGATCCGAAGTTGCCGGCATGTTCATCCAGCCCCTCCCAGCTCCAGACGCACGCTAGCCACGAGTCGCCGATGGTACCTTCTCCGATGTTCATCCAATGGTTCGCTCTCACCGCTCTGGTCGCGCTTTGCCTTGCGCCGGCCCCCAGCGAAGACCCCGACAATCGCGCCAAGCCTCCGCTCGTCAGCGAAGACCTTTCCGAACGAGCCGCACACCTCTTTCGTGCCATCGCCGAAAACGATCCCGCGCTCGGCGACGACTTCTTTTTTCCGCGAGAACCTTTCGTCCCTTTGAAGGACGTGGCCGACCCTGCCCGGTATCACGCCCAGCTTCTCGCCACCTATCATCGCGATATCCGCGAGCTGCACGCGAAGCGCAAAGATTGGTCAGCCGCGAGCTTCGATTCGTTCGAGCTCGGCACACCCCCCACGTGGGTGGCGCCGGGCAAGGAATACAACAAGATCGGTTACTTTCGGACCTTCCACGCCAAGCTTCATTACCGAGTGGGCGAGCGCCCGAGCGAGATCGACGTGGGTACGATCATCTCTTGGGATGGGCGCTGGTACGTGACCCATCTCTTGCCCATCCGACATTGATGGGCACGATGGCGGCCGGTCATGGTGCTCGCGGACACTCCACAAGCGTCCGCGAGCACGCCGCGGCCGCCGGTCGCCATTTCATTGAGCTCGTATCTCGATCTTCTTGCCTTTCGCTTCTCTGGCTTTCGGTAGATGCACCTCCAGCACGCCATTCTTGAACGTCGCGTTCACCTTGTCGGCCTCGACCTGCGGCGGTAGGTCGATGCTGCGGGTGAAGCTCCCTGACCATCGCTCCGCATAGAAGTACTCGCCTTCCTTCTCTTCCCGCTCCTCGCTTCGCTTGCCACGTAGGACCAGGGTGCTGTCGTGGACGTCGATTTGGACGTCCTCTTTGTTCAGACCGGGTAGGTCTGCGCGTAGTACGAGTTCGTCTTTTCGATCGATCAGGTCGAGTGCGGGCCCTTCCTCCATCCACGGCGTCGAAAATGTGCGCCAAAATCGGTCGAACATCTCGTCCATCGGACGGTCGAAACGGCTGAGACCGAACGGCCTCTCCTCCGATTTGTTGCGGCCCATCCCGCGCCAGGGTCGCCATCGCTCAAGTCCAGTTGCCATGTCTCCCTCGCTTTCTCCCTCCAATCGTTGCACCGCCAACCTGCGTCTCCGTGCGCTGTTTACAAGGGAACAGTGGTTCGATCAGATGCCAACGATTGAGGCCCGTCGCTCAGCTGCTGTAAGTAATGAAGAGAGCAATCTCCAACGGACGTTTCGAGGGCCACCGATGCGCGCTGGCGGCTGTTCGGGCATCAGCGTCGCAAGCGGGCTCGGCCGCAACGCTGACCCCGCCGTACGCCGGGTCCCGGGTCCACGTGTGGCTCTCGTCGCTCTTGCAAAGCCCGATCCGCTGCTTACATTCGAGTCTGGCCGCGACGAGAGGATTCTCGGAGCGGCTGATTCGTGGGTTTTCGCTCATCGCAAGGCGAGCTCACCGGGGTTCTTGCGCTTGCCCGATCGGCTCGTGGCCGGACGACGCGATGGTCGCGATCGGTCGGTGGCGTAGGTGGGTCGATCGGCCGCTTCGTGAATATTCCGAGACTTGGAAACGTTCGAGAGGAAAAGACGAGTCAATGAGCACCACAGGTAGAGATATGGTCAAACGCATCAAGGGATTTGCGGCGATGAGTCCCGAACGGCAACGTGAGATCGCCAGCAAGGGCGGAAAGGCCGCGCACGAAAAGGGCAAGGCGCACGAGTTCACCACGGAACAAGCTCGTGAAGCGGGACGGAAGGGCGGCCTTTCGGTAAGCAAGAAACGCGAACACATGGCCGAGATTGGGCGCAAAGGCGGAAGAGCCGTAAGCTCGAATCGAGCCCACATGGCACGAATCGGCCGGCGCGGAGGTGCGGTGGTGAGCGCGAACCGAGATCATATGGCGGAGATTGGCCGGGAGGGCGGAAGCGGTTCTGCCGCCCCGGTCGAGCCAGAGGAGCTGTCCGAGCTGCCGTAGCTTTGCCCCCCGACGCCCTGCGCCTTGACGTGAGGAGCTGGGTCGACGCAGGATCTCTTCCCACGAGGAGTCAACTATGACGACCCAGCGATCCGACAAGCTCGTGCTCGAAGGAAAACTCGACCGGGTTGCTATCGCGCCCGGTTCGGAAGAGTTGCACGTTGCCGGTTACCCGGTCGAGGTAACCATCCACGCGCGAGGCACGGCCGAGCTCCCGCTGGTCCCGGGGGAGATCGTCCGGGTGACCGTCGAGCGCGTCACGCCCGCCTCGGTCGACGCGCCCGATCTTCCGGACGTACCGTAACGCCGAGGTTTGCAAAGGAGCGATGAGCGGGGCGTCTCGCTCAGAAGTACGTGAGCGCCGTGTCGATCTATGCGAGGCGGTCGGCGTCGATTCGGCCTTTGGCCTGAATCGGTGTCTTGTCGCCACTCGCTCTGACAAGGGAACGATCGACCGACGGCATGCAGACGAGCCTATTGGTTGCCACGAGCGCGTCATGCCGGGTCGATTGAACGGCCGGGGGTGGTCGAGTAAGTTGGCCGCCCATGCGAATCCTCTTGATCGGTGCAACGGGGTTCATCGGTCCCTTCGTCGTCGCTGAGCTCAGGCGAGCGGGGCATGAGCTGGCCGTATTTCACCGTTCGGCGAGTGGTGCTCGTTCATCCGAGGGGGTGCGGCAGTTCATCGGTGATCGCAGCCGACTTCTCGATGCGCGGATGGAGCTTCGAGCGTTCGCGCCGGAGATCATCATCGATATGATCCTCAGCTCGGGGCGTCAGGCGCGTGAGCTGTTGGACGTGTTCCGCGGCGCGGCGCGCCGTGTGGTGGCGCTGAGCAGCATGGACGTGTACCGCGCGTGCGGGGTGGTGCACGGTTTCGAGCCAGGGCCACTCGAGCCATTGCCGCTGACCGAAGGGTCTGCCTTGCGCACCAAGCTACAGACGTATCCACCGGAACAAATCGCCGTGCTCAAGAAAGTCTTCGGATGGGTGGACGACGATTACGACAAGATTCCCGTCGAGCGTGCCGTTCTCGGCGATCCCGAGCTCGAGGGAACGGTGCTGCGCTTGCCGATGGTGTACGGTCCGGGGGATCCGCTCCACCGCTTCTTTCCCTGGGTGAAGCGGATCGCCGACGGCCGACCGGTGATGCTTTTTGCGCAATCCATGGCCGATTGGCGCGGCACGAAAGGGTACGTCGAAAACGTCGCTGCCGCGATCGCGCTCGCCGCGGTCCGCGACGACGCGGCCGCCCGCGTCTACAACGTAGGCGAAGCGGATGCACCTTCCGAGCTCGATTGGGCGCACCTCGTGGCGCAGATCACGGGCTGGCATGGGGAGCTGCGGGTCTTGCCCGACGATCGCGTGCCCCCCCACCTGCGAGCCCCCGGAAATGCGGCACAACACTGGGTGGCCGAATCGAAGCGCATTCGCGACGAGCTCGGCTATCGTGAGCCGATCAGCCGCGACGAGGCGTTGCGACGCACCGTCGAGTGGGAAAAGGCCCATCCGCCCGAGTCGGTCGACTTCGCTCAATTCGATTACGCCGCCGAGGACGAGGCCCTCCGGAATTGACCACTCGGTGATCCGGCGGGCCACATATGCAGGCCTTCTCGTCATCGGCCTGACCCGCAGGGCAGCGGCTGACGAGGTCACCGAGGTCGTCGTTCGCGGCGAGCCGATCGGGGCTCCGCCGAAAGAGCCGTCGGTCGCGGGTAGCGTCATACAGGAGGACCGCCTGCGCGCTCCCGGGCTCCAGGCGAGCGACGTGCTGCGAACCCAGCCCGGCGTCGCGGTACACGAGACCGGAGGCTACGGCTCGCTGTCGACCGCGATGATTCGCGGCGCGACCGCCGCGCAAACGCCCATCTATCTCGCCGGGATTCGGTTGAACGACGACGTGGGCGGGACGGCGGACCTTTCGCTGATCCCGCTGTGGCTCGTGCGTCGGGTGGAGATCTATCGCTCGCACGCCCCGCTCGCCGGCGATCAGCTCGGCATTGGAGGCGCGATCTTTTTCGAACCGCGCCGGCCGAAGAAGACGGAGGTGGGCGCAGGCGCGATGGTTGGTAGCTTCGGCGCGCGAGCCCTTTGGGCGGAAGGGGCCGTTGGCGACGACGAAGCTTGCGTGCTCGTTGGAGCGCGGGGCGAGGCCGCCCGAAATGATTATGGGTTCGTCAACGATTGGGGAGCTCGCTTCGAACCCGGCCAATTCCGCCCCGATCGCCGGACCAACGCCGACGCGCAGACGATCGACGCCTGGGCGATGGGGAGTTTGCGTTTGGGCGAAAAAGGGCGCGCCGATTTCATCGCCAACGATGTGGAGAGAGAGCAGGGCCTGCCAGGCTTGATCTTCCCCAACACGGCTGCACGCGCAAGCCTGCAGCGCCGGCTCGCCGGGCTTACGGCGCAGGTGCCCTGTGCGAACGGTGGATGTGAGCTCGTCACCACTTCATCGGCGGTCGTGTCCCATGTAGCTTACGACGATCCATTCCACGAAGTCGGGCTCGGCACGACGGCGCTCGATCAGGATGCCACGCGCGTGGAGGACAGCCTTCTCGTCCGGTTGGCTCTTTCGGACCGCTTGGCGATCGCGCCGGTCGTTCGGGGATCGGTCGAGCGGTTGAACATCGCGGGGGTGAATTTCACGCCCGTCCACGCCCAACGCATCTTCTCGCGAATGGCTCTTCAGGGTGAATGGGCGGCCTCGGACGACGTGGAGCTGCGCGCGCTCGCCAGCGCGGAATGCAACGGCAGCTCGCTCGACGGTCGACCGCCATGGACGGCTCCAGGGGATGCAGCCGGTCCGACGAGCGGCAGCGCTGCCTGCAATCGGTTTCAGCCTTCCGGGCGAATCGGAGCCCAGATCGGACACGCTCCTCTCACCCTACTGGCGAACGTCGGCCGCTATGCTCGGATGCCCACACTCTCGGAACTTTATGGGTTGTCTGGAGCCGTACGAGGCAACACGGCACTGGATGTCGAAACCGGAATTTCGGCCGAGATCGGGGTCCGGACCTCGGCACCTTCCACCAGCGATCTGGCGGGCCTCGCTGCCGATCTATTCGGGTTCGTCCGCAAAGTGAACGATCTCATCGCCTATGAAGGTTCGACTCGATACATCGTGCCATTCAACGTCGGTTCCGCTCGCGTCGCCGGTCTCGAGCTACTAACCAGCTACCGTGCGACACCTTTTGCGCTCTTCGAGCTTTCGGCGACATGGCTCGACCCGCGGAACACGTCCCCGCGCCGGCCCGTCAACGATCTACTGCCCTATCGATCGCGACTCACGCTCGTGCCGCGCGTCGAGCTTCGCTCGAGGCTTTTCGCCCGCCCTATCGACTCCGGCAAAGTTTCGGTCTCCTACTTCTACGAGTCGAGCCGATATGTCGATAAAGCTGGGCTCATTGCGATCCCCGAACAAGGCTGGATGGACGTAGAAGCCGAGCTCGGCGCGTTCAGCGAGCACGTCATGCTGCGCGCCCGCTTGGCCAACGTTTTCAATCAACCTCGCTCCGATCTCTTGGGATACCCGCTACCCGGCCGGGCGGCATTCGCCGCGGTCGAGATCAAATGGTGACTTGACGCAAAACGAGGTGCCTAGCTGGCCAGGTGCGAGTCGAGCTCTTCTCGTTCGGCGAGCGTCCGCAGCTTTTCCAGTGCTTGCGCTTCGATCTGGCGGATCCGCTCGCGCGACAACGCGAAGGTGCTTCCGATTTCTTGCAGCGTGCGTTCGTCCGGGCCATCGATGCCGAAGCGCATCTTCAAGACTTGCCGCTCGCGCTCGGTGAGCGTCTGTAGCAGCTTGTCCATCTGTGCCGGAAGGCGTTCGTTGCTGATGGCCTCCACCGGCGAATCGACCGACCGATCGGGCATCATGTCACCTAGCTTCGTGTCCGATTCTGCACCCACCGGAGCGTCCATGCTGACCGGTTGTATCGGCGCATCCCAGAGCTCTCGGACCTTCGCGAGCGGCAGGCCGGTGTCGGCGGCGGCCTCTTCGATCGTCGCCTCGCGGCCGTGCTCGAGCGCGAATCGCTGGAGCATCTTGGCGACCTTGCGGTTGCTTTCCACCAGGTGCACTGGCATCCGAATCGTCCGCGCCTGGTTCGAAAGCGCGCGGTTGATGGCCTGACGAATCCACCAGACGGCGTAGGTGTTGAACCGCACACCCCGGTGATGGTCGAACTTTTCCGCGGCGCGCATGAGGCCGAGGTTACCCTCCTGGATGAGATCGAGCAGTGGCAGCCCGTGATTCGCTTGCCTCTTTGCCATCCAGACGACGAGCCTCATGTTCGACCGCACGAGTTCGGCCCGCGCGCGCTCCGCTTCATCGCGCGCACGCCGGACGGCCTCGGCCGTCTTCGCGGCGCGTCCGCCGACCGCATCGAGCCGATCGAGAAGCCGCGTCACGTTTTTGGGGCTCAATTCTTCGCGCGCGGCGTCCGACCCAGCGGACTCATCGTGGATGACGATGCCGAGTGCCGCCAGCTCCTTGCGCGCGAAGTGCGAAGAGGCGATGGCCTCACGCAAACGGTGCTCGCCGCGTTCGATACGCCGCGCGAGCTCGATCTCCTGTTCGCGGGTCAGCGTCGGCAGCTCGCGCAATTCTTGGAAAAAGCTAGAGCGGGCATCCACGATCTCCTTCGACGGCGAGGAGGGTTTCTTTTTCGTCAGCTTCATCGGTCGTCCAATCGACGCAACATAATCACGCCGGTCATCCGCACAAGAAGCCGAACTCGACACTTCTATGCCGCTCGACTGCCCGCTTTTCTACGCGCGGCGACGCGCCAACCCGAAGAGAAGCAGAAGCAGGATCGCGCCAACCACCGAGGCGATGAAACCCGCCGGTTGGTTCGGCGCGTACCAGCCGAGTTGCATACCGACGAACTTGGCGAGCAAGGCACCGGCGATGCCGAGGATCGTCGTCATGATGAGCCCCATCCTGTCGTTGCCCGGTTTCAACGCGCGGGCCAAGAGGCCAATGACGAAGCCGATGATGATCGTCCAGAC
>DASWDH010000468.1:0-2502 GCA_036395495.1 Polyangiaceae bacterium | reverse complement strand
TATGCCCGCACCCAACTAAAGGGGGGCGTTCATTCGACACGCTATCGGATGAAGGCCTAGTTCCTACACTGCAGCCGGTGTCGCAGTCATTCGTACCGCGTGACCGTCGTGGCTATCTCGACGTCCCTTCGCCGGAGCCGGAGTCGGCGGCCGCGGCACGAAGTTTCGCGTTGACGAACGCGAGAAGAACCGACGTCTCGCGTACGCCGAGCAGCACGAATTGAATGCCGAAGCGACACCGTCGGGTCCAGCGCACCGTCGCGGGCACCCGGATCGCGAACGGGGTGACCGGCTGCCCCAGGCCGACCAGCAAGAAACTCCCATGACGGGGCACCTCACTCGTCAAGAGCGACATGCCTCCCATGCTGATGTCCGCCGCCCAAGCGCGGCTCCTGCCGCCGCCCACGATCTCGATTTCCACCGGCTTGTCGGCGGCGACTCGCGGAGCGCGGCGACGCTCCCGACCTAGCATGACCCTGCCCGATCTCGGCGGTGGCGGATCCCCCACGGCCGCGTGTAGGCCGGGTAGGTAACGGCGAGGACCTGACGCTGCTTGGGTATCGGCACTTCTTTCCCAAGTACATGTTGTCAACACACGAGAGGAAGACCATCGCGATTTCCCGGACCCAGGCGTTCGGTTCGTCCGAACAGTGGTCGCCGTAAGTTCGTCCGGCTTTTGATACGATGGAGCGACACTCGTCGGAGGGCGACGCGCGCGCATGCTGCCGGACCTCGAATCTTTGCGATGTTTCGAAAGAGCCGCTGCCCTTTTGAATTTTCGCCGCGCGGCCGCCGCGGTGGGTCTGTCGCCGGCTGCGTTCGGAGATCGGATTCGCCGTCTCGAGGATCAGATCGGACGTCGGCTCTTCGTCAGGACCACCCGCCAGGTGGCGCTGACCCCCGAAGGAGATCGTCTGCTCCATCAGGCGCGGCGCGCCCTCGAGGAAGCTCGACGCTGCCTGGATCCCGCCGGGGCAGGGGAAAAACCCCCCTTCGAGCTCACCATCGGAACCCGTTTCGAGCTCGGGCTTTCTTGGCTCACTCCGACGCTGGCAAACTTGCGCCGGGCGAGACCCGAGCGCACCTTGCACCTCTATTTCGGCGACGAGGATCTGCTGCCGCGCGTTCGCAGCGGGGGTGTCGATTGTGCGGTCAGCAGCGCGCGCATCACGATGTGGTATCTGCGCTACGAGCTGTTGCATCGTGAAGACTACGTCATGATGGCGAGTCCCGAGGTGCTCGCGAAGAACGCGCTCGCTCGTCCCTCCGATGCCCGCCGGCACACCCTCCTCGACTTGCATCCCGACTTGCCTCTCTTCCGCTATTTCCTCGACGCGCGCCCGCCCGGCGAGGCTTGGGATTTCGAAGCGACGGAATATTTGGGAACGATCAGCGCGGTGCGCTACCGGCTGCTGGAGGGCGCCGGGGTCGCCGTCTTGCCGCGCTATTTCTCGCAGCGCGAGGTTTCGAGCGGCGCGCTGGTGCCGCTCTTGGGCAACACCGACCTGCAGCACGACCATTTCCGGCTGGTGTGGCGCGCCGGCCACCCGTATGAAGAAGAAATTCGGCAGCTCGCCAGCGAGCTCCGTGATATTCCGCTTTCGCCACGAGCCAAGCCGAGCCCGCGGCGCAAGCGGGAGCGGTCTTCCTGAAGAATTGCCAGCGGGCTGCACTGTTCGGATTCGCCGAATGGTTCCGACAAGCAGATCGCCATTGTGTGCTGGTGCGGTAGTTGCCAAGATCCAGCGCAACGGCGCCGCTCTGGCGCCGGCGGTTGCCGAGCGGTAGGGGAAGGTGGCGTCGAGCACGCCTGGAGCCAACATGACACCGGAAGAGTTTCGTCGCTTCGGTCATCAACTCGTCGATTGGATCGCCGACTATCGTACGAACATCGAACAATATCCGGTCATGTCGCGAGCGCGCCCGGGTTCGGTGCGAGCGGAGCTTCCTGGTTCGGCGCCCGAACATCCCGAACCATTCGAGGCCGTGCTGGCCGATGTCGAGCGAATCATCGTGCCCGGGCTGACCCATTGGCAGCACCCCAGCTTTTTCGGATATTTTCCGGCGAACAGCGAGCTTTCGTCGGTTCTCGGCGATTATCTCAGTACCGGCGTCGGCGTGCTCGGCGTGTCGTGGGAATCGAGCCCGGCCCTTACCGAGTTGGAGGAAGTCGTCGCCGACTGGATGCGCCAGATGCTCGGCCTCTCCGACGCATGGAGCGGCGTGATCGAGGATACCGCTTCGGCCAGCACGCTCGTGGCGTTGGTTTGCGCGAGGGAGCGGGCGCTCGCTCGCAACGAGTCCAAGCCACTCGCCGTCTACGCTTCGCAAGCGAGCCACAGCTCCGTCGTGAAAGCCGCCCTCATCGCAGGGTTTGGCCGCGACCATGTTCGCGAGATCGCGACCGACGCGGGGCAGGCCATGCGCCCCGACGCGCTTGCCGAGTGCATGAGCGCGGACACCGAGCGAGGGCTCTGCCCGTGCGTCGTCGTCGCTACGACG
>DASWDH010000467.1:0-5932 GCA_036395495.1 Polyangiaceae bacterium | reverse complement strand
CCTAAGGGCAGTCTTCTCGAAGACGGCGCGCACGCTACGCTCACGTTTCGGCGCCTCTATCATCACCCGCCCGAGCAAGTGTGGGACGCCATCGCCACGCCCGAGGGTTTGCGCGAGTGGCTCATGTGCACGCACGCCGTGATCGAGGGGCGCGTCGGCGGACGGATCGAGTTGGTCTCCGGGCCGCCAGGCTATCACTCGACCGGGAGGATCCTCGCGTGGGATCCTCCGCGCGTGCTCGAGTACGAGTGGAATGTCGCACCAGTGCCCGAGATGCCGCGCGGCGAGCACGCCATCTTTCGCTACGAACTGACGCCCGACGACGGGTCGACGCACGTTCTGGTGACCTACCGCCGGATTACGAAGCAGACGGCGCGCGGGTTCTTGCCCGGACTGCACGCGTTTCTCGACCGGCTCGAGGCGCAGCTCGACGGGCGCCCGCTTCCCGATTGGATGCAGCGGTTCGACGAGCTCAAGGCGGAGTATCCAGAGTGGACCGGACATGCGCCCGACACAGGACAATGACGTGTTTCACGCGATCGCGCACCCGGCGCGGCGCGCGATCCTGGTGACGCTGAAGGACGGCGAGCGCGCGGCGAGCGATCTCGCCGAGCCATTCCGAATGACATTCGCCGCGATCTCACAGCACCTGCGCGTCCTCGAAGAGGCCGAGCTGGTCTCGGTGCGCCGCGATGGCCGCCACCGGCTGTACCGGCTCGATCCCAAGCCGCTGCAGGACGTCGTCCACTGGATCGACGAATTTGCGGCGTACTTCGGCCAGCGCCTCGACGCCCTCGGCGCGCACCTCGACAAGAAGCACGGCAAGCGCCGCGGCTGAGTCCAATCGACTCCCGGGGCGTGCTCTTCAGTTGAACATGGCGCCTTCCTCGATCCAGGTGCGAAATAGCTCGATCTGCGAAGGCGGCAGCGCCGCCCAGGGCGGCGGCGGCATCCGCGGATGGTGTCCAGCCGGACACAGGTCTTCGCGCGTCGAGGTAAGCTTGGTCATGAGGAAGCTCTCGCCAGGGTCACCGGGGAAGACGATGATTCTCGTCACCGGGAATCGGCCATCCTCAACGCAGAAATCGAAACCGGGGCCGTTCACCCAGCGAGTAGGTAAGCATCTCGGTAGTAACCTTGGGCCCTTCGCGCATGATGGCTCGCTCGCAATCGCCGAGCGCTGGCCGGCTTCCGTTCGCCGCATGGGTTCGGAGCCACTATCGGCTGGACCCAAGGGTTCGCCTGCGATTTCTTGTCGGCTCGCAATCTCGGCACATTCCTTCCGGCACATTCCTTCCCACAATCGGCTGGACCCAAGGGCTCGTCTGCCATTCTTGTCGGCTCGCAATCTCGGCACATTCGTTCTCGCTCAAGCGCCGAGCCCCTCATTCTGCTTCACCGATTGCTTTTCCCACTTCGATTGCCTTTGGCGCCGTGTGCGCGGTATCCGGAGGGGGGCACTATCGCTTTCAGGCGTGCTCAAGTAAGGCCGCGCGCGCCAGTCCCGTGTGGGAGTCAGAATCGGCCGGCGTCATGCTGGCCAAGCAGTTTGGCGTGCTTCGTCAGCAAATAATCGTCCAACAACATCGTCTCCGCGCGCGTCACGGGTGAAACGACCACGATTTCGGTAATGGCGCCGCGAAAGCACTGCACCTTGTTGGGCTGACTGCCGAGGTTGAGAGCGTGACCGACCGCGGTGACATCGATGGGCCTTCCCTGCTCGTAACCCGTCTTGATCGTGTTCACGGGCGCACCGTTTACGCGAAAGCGTCAACGCTGGTCCGCTTCGGTACAGGGTGATGAGACGCGGTACATCGTCATTGTACATGATCGAACTGTTGGACTCTGCCGCAACGTAGTGCGTCGTATCGATTTGACCCGCGACGACGGGATTTGCTATCGGGTATCCGTAGTTGGCAAAGATCGCCGGGCCACGAAACGGATAGGATGGCGCGGTTTTCACGAAGAGCGCGCCAAAGTTATCGAGGCATCCGGGGAGTCCGCTCGTCGGCATGTCATAGCGCATGACGATATCGATGACGAACTCTTCGCTGCCGAATTGCAGTGAGGGATGATCCCTAACGACCAGCATGTCTCCTCTTCCTGCGAAGGTCGCGTGCTCATCGACGTGGACAGCGGCAGGGCCTCGATTGCCGCCGCCCGGACGACACTGGGGGGCGTGTCTCGTGCACCGCCGTTGTCCAGCCGAAGCACCGGTTCTTCGAACCTGCCCGCCAGAAATGCCGTCGCCAGGCAGAAAGACTCGGCCCAATGGTCACCCCCGTCGCCTCTTGCGTCCGCGCGGCATTTGCGCCAACGATAGAACATGTTCTACCGACCCTCCCCGCGCTTACTCGTATTCATCCTCGGTTCCATTTACCTCGGCTCCTGCAGCAGCAATAGCAGCAGCGGCACGCCGACCAACGACGCGACGTCTTTCACGCTGACCACGCCCGAGATCACGGTGATGTCCGGTCAGGAGCGCTACGTGTGCTTCAGCAAGACGCTCGACGAGGAACTCGCCGTCGACCGGTTCGATATCGCCGGCGATCCCGTCGTCCACCACATCTTTCTTTCGCGTTCGATCGCGCCCGAGCCCGAAGGGCTGAGCGAGTGCAACGTCATCTTCAAGCAGACGTGGCTGCCGATGTTCGTCACCGGAAACGGATCGGCATCGCTCGAGTACCCCTCGGGGGCCGCGACCGTGCTGCACAAGGGAGCGCAAATCGTGCTCCAGCTGCACTTGCTCAACGCCAGCGCGACCGACGCCCGCAAGACAGTGAGCGTGGTCATGCGAAGGTCGACGCTTGCGACCCCCGATCCCGTGGCCATCTACGCGTTCGGAACGCAAAAGATTGCGCTCCCGCCGAAAGCCCCGAGCAACGTCGTCGACGAATGCACGCCGAGCGAGGACGTCGAAGCATTCGCGACGCTCGCCCACATGCACAAGCTCGGCACGGCCCTTCACTTTTCCATCGAGGGGGACGACGGCATGTTGCACGAGGTCGTCAATCGCGACCCCTACGCGTTCGACCACCAGTTCATCGAGGCAGACCCAATTGTCGCCCCCCAGGGAAAAAAGACCCAGGTCACCTGCTCGTACAACAACATCACCGATCACGTGGTCGGCTTCGGTGAAAGCTCGAACGACGAGATGTGTTACCTCGTCGGGTACATCCGAGGAAAGGAAGGGGCGTTCGGGTGCAGCCATCCGCCGAGCGACTCCGACGGCGGCTCCGACGCCGCTCCCCCCAACGCATGCAAACCGACCGAAAACGCGATGGGCGTGGGCGCTCCGTGCACGAAGGGGGGCAACGAATGCAAAACAGGCCTCTCGTGCTCGGCCGACCAGGCGCAGTCGTCCGGTACCGGACCTGGCTTCTGCCTCAAAATCGGCGGATGCACGACCAATGCAGACTGCGGTGGCGGCGATGCAACGTGCTGTGCCCCCGCGGAAGGCGGCGGGGCGATCAAGATCTGCATTCCCGAGTCGTGTCGCCCTTCGACGTGCGCGGTCGCGAACTGACGCAGCTCGCGCTTCGGCGGTTCGCTATTGACTTGAGTTCAATTGCGCCGCATCCTCGGGCGAGGTCGTGGCCATAACGCTGGCGACGATGTATCCCGTTAGAAGGAAGGGGCCGTCGATGCGTCGCCCCAAGGCAACCGGTCTGCGAACGAGCCGGTTATCGAAGATGGCCAAGCCCAAGAGATTTACCGCCACGAATGTCGCGACGGCGGGCGGCGACGCCACGCTCGCAACGGCCCACAAGGCGCACCCAACGACAACGAGCTTGTAAGCCAAGCGAAGGACCCGAGCTCGTTTCGGAGAAATTCCCTCGATGAGCGGCATGGGTCTCCTCGATTGTAGCGGGTCCGCGCCCAACGGCCAGCTCGTCAAGGGACGAGCATGGTGGTGGAGCGGGCAGCTTGTCATCAATTGCCTCCGCAGACATACACGAAGCGAGGCTTGAGGTCATTCGGGCACCACCCAATCGGTTTCGAAAGCGGCGAGTCGCTCGCCGTCGAGGCCGCGCTTCAACGCATGGCCAGGAAAGCATGGATGGCACCACGTGCATGCGGCTGGCGCGGGATCGGGCAAACCTTTTCGGCGTTCGCCGCGCCTTCAGGCTTGCACGCGCGACCTGTCGCCGCCATGAGCTTCGCATGGCCGACGACTTCGAGTGGGAAAGGGTGCTCTCCCTAGCCCGAGACCACGCGCTTGCATATCGACGGTCTTTGCCCACGCGCCCGGTGGCACCTTCGGTGACGACCGAAGTCGTGCAGCGTGTTCTCGAAAGGCTGGATCGATTGCCCGCCGATGGTTGCTCCGCCGAACAGGTTTTGAACGAACTCGTCGAGGTGGCGTCACCTGGTGTGACGGCCATGTCGGGACCGCGATTTTTTGGTTGGGTTACGGGCGGGAGCCTTCCCGCCGCCGTGGGCGCCGACTGGCTCACGTCGATCTGGGACCAAAATGCCGGCCCCGCTACCGGTGCTCCCGCGGCAGCGGCGTTCGAAGCGGCGAGTCTGCGATGGGTCGTCGAGCGGTTGGGACTTCCCGCCACTGCTTGCGGAGCGCTCGTCACGGGCGCTATGTCGGCGAACTTCGTGGCGCTCGCGACTGCGCGCTGCCACGTGCTCCGAGCCGCGGGCTGGGACGTCGAACAGCAAGGTCTTTTCCAAGCACCCCAGATTCGCGTGCTCGTCGGCCACGAGCGCCACACCACCATCGACAAAGCGGTGCGACTTCTCGGGTTGGGCAAAAAGGCGATGGGCTTCGTCCAAGTGGATGGGCAAGGTCGTCTCGCGAGCCACGACTTGCGGCGCGAGCTCCAGCGCACGACTGGCCCGGTCATCGTTTGCGCGCAGGCGGGAAATGTCAACAGCGGAGCGTTCGATCCACTCGACGAAGTCGGCGCCGTACTCGCCGAGCACCGCAAGGATCGCGGCGCGGGTGACTCGTGGCTGCACATCGATGGAGCGTTTGGGCTCTGGGCGCGAGCAACGCAGTCGTATGCTCATCTTGCGCGAGGCGCCGAGCTTGCCGATTCGTGGGCGACGGATGCCCACAAGTTTCTCAACGTTCCCTATGATTGCGGAATCGCATTGACCCGTCATCCGCGGGCGCATCGCCGCGCGATGGCGATTGAAGGGCCATATCTGTCGAGCGGAGCCGAACGCACCGCCGCGAACCCAGGAGTATTTGCGCCCGAACTGTCGCGCCGCGCGCGAGGATTCGCGCTCTGGGCGGCACTGCGCCAATTGGGCAGCCGAGGGCTCGACGACCTCGTGACGCGCTGTTGCGAGCTCGCTCGCCTTCTCGCCACCAAGCTTCGTTCGACACAAGGTATTACGATTCTCAACGATGTCGTGTTCAATCAAGTGGTCGTGAAGTTGGAAGCCCCTCCGGGATGCGAGGCCAAAGAGTGGACCCGCCGGATGGCTTTGGCCATTCAGACCGAAGGAACCTGCTACCCGACGCCGACGATCTGGCGTGCGACTCCCGCCCTGCGATTCTCCGTCGTCAATGCCGATACGACGCCCATCGATATGGCATACTCCGCAGCGGCCGTGATCAATGTCTACGAAAGCCACCTGCGGTCGTGAAACGGCTCTCGTGGCGGCACCCCTCGGCTGCAATTCTGCCAACGCGTGTCCGTGGAGCGCGGGGAACCTGCGTTGGTTATCGCCTCGCGCTGGGTCCGCGGTCGCGGTAGGATGCGGGAGCTGCATGCGGGCTCGACGCGTGGTGGGAACGATGGCTCCTTCCGCTGCGATGGTGATGGCGACAGGTGGCTGCCTTGCGACCGAGGGTCCGAATCTTGCCGCTCTAGCGGAGCGCTCGGAGCGAATCGAGTTCCCGTACCGCGCCGCCCGCAGCGATCGATCGCTCCCCCGTGGAACGCTCATCGTTCCCGGTTGTGAATAGCGC
>DASWDH010000466.1:0-2588 GCA_036395495.1 Polyangiaceae bacterium | reverse complement strand
ACCGACGGCCACGGGCGAGGTACGGTCATCACCGAGCGCATTCACAGCGGCGCCGCCATCGAAGCGCGCGAAACACGGACGAGCTACTTGCCCACCGGCGAAGTCGAAACGGTCACCCGCCATCGCATCAACGGCGCCGATCCCGACATCGTCCGCTGGATGCAATACGATTCGCTCGGAAGGCGCGTTCTCAACGCCGAGCCGAACGTCACCAAGAATTTTCATTCGGATCCACGAGCACCCATCGGCACGATGCGGGCGTGGCGCTACGCTTACAACGACGCAGGAGATCTCGTCGGAACCAGCGACGCGCGCGGCTGCGGCGCCAATTACGGCTACGACACCGCTGGTCGAATCCTGTTTGAAGACTATTCGCCTTGCACACCGGAGCAAGAGGACTACTCGCCGCCTGCGCTGGCAGCACGCACAGGCATCGAGGTCCTCTACCATTATGACGATATCGATCCCGCCGACGCGCCAGCGAGCACGGACTTTCCGGTGGTCTCGTCGCTCTACCTCGGGCGGCTTGCCTGGGTGGCCGACCGCGCCGCGCACACGCTGAGCCGCTACGATGGACGGGGCAGGGCGACGGGCGTCGCGCGGCGTGTTGCAAAACCGGGCGCGCCGGCACTCGCGCTCGCCGAGCGGTACGCACCACGCTGGTACCTGCGCAAGGCGAACTTCGATGCCGCAGACCGCCCGATACGTGAGTCGACGGGCGCATCGGTGCCGGAGCTGCTGGGCACAGCGGTTCTGACGCTCCACGAAGGCCACGATGCGAATCGACTCGCGGCCGCCAACACAAGCGTGGTCACCACTGCGTACACGGCCCGCGGCACGGTGAAACGCGTTGGGGGCAGCTACGGCGACTTGGTTGGGTCCGTCGTCCACGACGCCGACGGGCTCGTCACGGAGACGCGATACGGCGACGTCGCCACAACCACCACGTCCTTCTCCTACGACAACCGCCGCCGGCTCAGTTCGGTGCAGACGTACCGCGGACCACCGGGAATCTGGACCCAGCCACCGCCCGCTTATCAGCCAGCTCCGAGCTTCGGGGCCTCTGCGCCTACGACGTTTCAGCTTCTGCTTCAAGACGAGGACTTCGTTTACGACTCGGTCGATAATCCAACGGAGATTCGCGACTGGCGCCTTATCGACGAGTGGCCGGCCGGTGCGAAACCGGTCACCAAAAAAATCCAGTACGACGATCTGTACAGAGTTGCCCAGGTCGACCAACAGTATGCGGGAGGAGACGACGCCTGGACGTCGCCCTTCGCTGCTGAGAATGCCGGCGACATCGACCCGCGCCGCGCCGCACCAAGCCCGCACGTTTCGTTCGATAAGCGTGTGCTCCGGCAAACCTTCCAATACGACTGGCTCGGCAACACGTCCAAGACCACCGACGATGCGAATGGCTTCTACGATCGCTCGCTCGGCGCGATCACCAACGATGTGACCAGCGGCAAGCCCTACCAGCTCAAAGCTGCGTCGAACGAAGCGACAGCCGCATCGAGCCCACGACGCGGACACCTGACCGCGGTCTACGACGACGCAGGAAACCTCGTCCGGCTGGCGGTCGTGCGCAAGGGCGCGTGTTTACCGACAGGCGCCAATTGCTCGCAACTGTTCGCTTACGATTGGGACGAGGTCGGGCGCCTCGTCGACGCGCGGCGATGGGACGTCGATGCCGCGACGGCTGCCACGCTCACAGCCTCGAGCCCGCTCCCCGCGCCCGCGCCCGTCGCGCACCTGCGGCATCGTTACGACTCGAGCGACATGCGGGTCATCAAAAGTGCGAGCGACGACGCGACCCTTTTCGAACGTTCGACCCTCTACATCTTCGGTTCTCTCGAGCTCCGTGGCGCGATCCCCACCATCGACGGCGACTACGAACGCGCGAGCCTCACCGAGGTGCCGTACCTGATGGCGCACAGCGTGCGCCTTGGCCGGGTGGTCTTCGAGCCTGCGCAGGTACCGGTGCTCGACGTCGGCAAGACCCACGTGTTTCTCGAGCTCGGCGATCACCTCGGCTCGACGAGCGTCGTGCTCGACAAGAGCACGAGCGAGCTCGTCGAGCGCAGCACCTATCAGGCGTATGGTGCGGGGGAGAGCGATTATCGCCCTGAACGCTGGGCGACGTTTCGTGAGGACTATCGATTCACGGGGAAGGAAGAGGACGTCGAGGTCGGCCTGCAATATTTCGGAGCCCGATTCTTCTCGCCGGCGCTTGGACGGTGGGCAAGCGCGGATCCCCTAGCCGTGCAAGGTCCCAAAGGGGACCTGAACCTCTACGCGTATGTGTCGGGGCAGTCACTCAGGGCGATTGATCCCGTGGGACTTGAGAAAGTCGTTGAGCGTTTCGAGGCGACCAACGCCACCGTTACCTACACGGTCCAGGACGGAGGATTTCTCTACGACAAGTCGGTCGGCGAAGAGGGCACCATGTACAATGTCGAGTTCCAGACCGACAAGCTCACGTCGGCGGGAATTCGCCCTGCAGCACCGTCGCCAGCGCCAATGGGGAAGGCAGCGGCACCGACGCCCGTCGCGACTGCGGAAGAGCAGTGGCAAGCAGCAAAAGCCGG
>DASWDH010000465.1:0-3335 GCA_036395495.1 Polyangiaceae bacterium | reverse complement strand
CTTCGAAGCGCATCGTCTTGTCCTACGAAGCGGCGGGCGAAACCGTCTGGGGCGCAACTGCGGGTATCTTGCATGACTTCATGCGTCTCCTCGGTTGGTAGCGCCATGTTCCGACCGTGGAGCGATGTCGGTGAAGCACCTCACCCCCGCGTCGCCCCCTCTCCCTCGCGGGCGAGGGGAGAGATCTCACGACCGGGGGTGGTAAGAAAATGCCGTTTCCATTTCTCGAATCTCAGCAGACTCAATACGGATTGTCGTCGGCCGGGGCGGGCTTGGTGCTCTTCTTTTTCTCGGGCTTCTCGGCGGGTTTTTCGGTTTTTTCGGCCGGCGCGGCTTCTTCGGCCGGCGCTTTGGGTTTCGGCTTCGGCGCTGCGGCTGCCGGTTTTTCGGCTGGCGCGGGTTTCTCCGCCGTCGCCGATGCCGCGGCCCCCGGTTTGACGCGGGTGCTCGGGGGGGCCGATGCCGCGACCGGTGCGCTCGCGGCGGTGGTAGCGGCGGCCGGCGGAGGTGGGGCGGTCTCGATCGGTGGTGCCACCACCGGGGGCGGGACCGGCGGAGGCAACGTCGCTACGGGCGGGGGCGGCTCGATAACGATCGGCGGCGGCTTCGGAGCGAGCTTTTGCCAGGCGACGTATCCACCCGCGGCGGCGATGGCTACCAAGAGCAGCGAAAGCACGACGCGCCCCCCGGAGCCTTTCTTTTTGCTTGCCGGTTCGACCAGCGCCGGAGCCTCGACGGCCCGAACGGGTTGAAGCGCAGCGGGACGCGACGAGGCTGCGCCACGATCGCGATAGTCGCTCGAAGCGGGCGTGCGCTGCGATGCTAAAGGACGCTGTTGCGCCGAAGGAGCATGCTGATCGCCCGATTCGGCCGGTCGCTTTTCGAGAGGACCCACTCCGGCCACCGTCTGGTATTGCCCCGCGCCACCTTTGGCCTCGGCCATTTCTCGCTGGGTCGGGGCGGGGCGAGAAGGTTCCGGCGCGACCTGGGTCGCCCCGAGCTCGTCGATCGAACCGCCCGCGCCTTTGAGCGCCTCTTCGAGCAGCTCTGCCGCTTGCTTCATGACGGTGCGCTCCTCGGGCGGCGGCATTTCCGCTTCCGAGTTCGTCTTCGGAAACATAGCTTCGCCAGCCGGGCGGGGAGGCGCCGAACGGACACGCGAACCGGCCTGCGCGGCCGCAGCGGCCGCCGCGATCGCGTCGGCACCGAGTCCGATGATCGTGGCTTTGCGCACGGGTCCCGCCGGGGGGGTGACCGCAGACGCCACTTGCGGTTGTGGGCGATTGGACGCTGGCGACGCTGCGCGCGTGCCGGGCTGGGTCGCGCGCGCCGACGCAACTGGAGGTGATGCGGCCGCTGCTTGCGTGGCGAGTGATACGCCGGCGTCGGCGGGAACTTCCGCGTCGTAGGCTGAAATCGCTCCCCCTTTGGATGTGACCAGTCGATCGATCAAGTTGCGCGAAGCTTCGTCGACCTTGATGAATTTGACCCCCATGCCCGCGGGCTTGTCGGGACCTGCCGCCGGCGCGTCGCGCTTCCAGACGACCCGCCCGACCCCTTGCAACATCGGCTTGTCGTCCGCGATTCGGATCTCGAATTTGAGCAGCGTGCCGGGCAAAAATGGGGACGGTGTTTTGATGAAGATGCCGCCGCGACTCACGTCGTGGGAGTGGTGCTCGATGAACTCATCGATCGTCGCGCTCTTGTAGCGCACGGTCATCGTGAGCACCTTCGCTCGTGGGTCTTTGCGTGTGTCCTGAGCCATCGCAAACCTTCTCTCGGGTAGCCACTGGCCGTGGCGAAAGCAGCAGGGATAGACGGGGATGCGGACTTACAGCTCGCATCGTACCGGCGTTTTGTCCGAAAGCCCAGTTTCGCAAGGCGCGCGACGCCAAGGCCGCCCGCCTGCCCGAAGCGCGCGCTGGTTCGCGCGTTCCATGCGGCTTCGTCCAGCGAAACTGGACTCCGGTCGCGACGTCGGCGCGTGATACGTTCCGGCCAACGAGCCCATGTCACAGGACGGCCACTTTCGAGCCCATGGCAGGCGCCAGGTCGAACTTACCGCCTCGCTCGGCCGCCCACCCAGCGAGGTTTCTCAGGCGATCCGTCTCATCAATCTGGGCCTCGGCGGTGCGTGCGTGGAAGTGGGGGGGGCGTTGGCTGTCGGTACCTGGGTGAGCGTCGAGATCCTGGCGCCCACCTTGTGGGACCCGCTCATCTTGCGCGGCCGCGTCGTATGGAGCCGCGAAGTGCGCGGCTCCGGCGTTCGTGCAGGTCTCCATTTCGAGCACAGCGATGCCGCACGGGCTTTCGCCCTGTTCGACCTGCTCGGGGTCCACGATTACGAGCTCTAGTGGGTTCGTGGGCTTCTAACGCGCGGCGCGGCGCGGAAGGGGATACGTCATCGTCGGCGCGAGGGCTTGTCTTCGCTTGGCGACCTCGCGCAACAATCGCTCGCGCGCCGGGGCGCGCGCTTCAATCAAGCCGAGCGGCTCCTTCTTCATGGCTGCATCGCTGAGAAGCGCGTACGTCAGCCAGGGGAAGACGGCCGTCACGTCGGTGTGCACGTAGACGCTGCCGGTGGCAACGCTTTCCGCGCTCACCTTGCCCCAGGTGTGTCCCTCGCCGGCGGGGCAGCTGGAAAGGGCGCCGTTATCGACGGGGTCCACGCAAAACTGCACGTCGACATCGAAGCCATGGGTAGGGACGCCCAAGATCTGGTCGAGCAACGGCTCACCCTGGAGCGTGTAGTTTTTTGGCACGCCCCCTCCGAGGATCCACACCGCCATTTTCTTCTTCAACGTCGAGAAGCAATGGTGCTGCAAGGCGCCCATCTCGAAGACGTCGTCGTTGACGTCGATTTCCAGCTTGAAAACGTCGCCCAGCATCGCCCGCAGCTTCACGATGTTGAGGAAGATCGAACCATCCTGCACGGCGCCGACGAAGATGGGTACTCCCAGCCGGTAAGCGGTGGATAGAAGCGATGGTTCCTTCACTCGGAGCGCCTTCTCGATCGCGTGCATCTCGCGCCCCAGCAAAAAGTGGAGCTCCGTGGTCGTCATCCGTTTTTGGAAGTCAGGCTTCTGCATCAACGCGCTGAAAAGTTTGTCGGTCTCGAGCAGCGTTTCTTCCAGAAATCCGAGATCGTAAATGCGAATGATGCGCGCGACCCGAAGGTGCAAATCGCCCGCGTCGGGATCGATCTCGCGAATGCGGTGCCCGATCACGCGATGCGCGTCGTGGTAGAGGTTGGCCCCGGTGGTCGTGATGCAGTCGACGATGCCTCGCTCGAGCAGCGGGATGAGACACGACTGATGGAGGCCTGCCGGCGTCAT
>DASWDH010000464.1:0-3118 GCA_036395495.1 Polyangiaceae bacterium | reverse complement strand
ACCTGCCCGGCGATGGGCCGTACGAAAACTTCCGGATCCATGAGACCCGTCGGCCGGATCACCTGTTCGACGACGACCCCCTTCGTCCTCTCGAGCTCGAAGTCTCCCGGGGTGGCGGAGACGAAAAATACCTCGCGCATGTAGGTTTCGAACTCTTCGAACTTGAGGGGCCGATTGTCGAGGGCGCTGGGAAGACGGAAGCCGTATTCGACCAGCGTTTCTTTGCGCGCGCGGTCCCCGCGATACATCGCGCCGAGCTGGGGGACGGTCTGGTGCGACTCGTCGATGACGAGCAGAAAGTCCTTCGGGAAATAGTCGAGGAGCGTGGGAGGGGGCTCGCCCGCGACTCGCCCGGAAAGGTGGCGCGAATAATTCTCGATGCCCTGACAAAACCCCATCTGCTCCATCATCTCGAGGTCGTACATCGTGCGCTGCTCGAGGCGCTGCTTCTCGAGAAATCGGCCGGCCTTGTCGTAGAAGTCGAGTCGATCGCGCAGCTCTTCGCGGATGGATTCGATGGCCTTGCGCATCTGTTGCTGCGGCGTCACGTAGTGCGACCCAGGAAAGATCGCGTAGCGGTCGAGCTCGCCTTTGACTTTGCCCCGAAGGGGATCGACCTCTTTCAGCGACTCGATCTCGTCGCCGAAGAACTCGATGCGGATCGCCGTTTCGCTTTCATAAGAGGGAAACACTTCGACGACGTCGCCCCTGACGCGGAACGCGCCCCGGTGAAAGTCGACATCGTTGCGCTCGTACTGCACGTCGACCAGCCGGCGCAGGAGCTCGTCGCGCGGGAACTCCTCGCCCTTCACGAGCTCGATGAGCAGACCGTGGTAACTCTCCGCCGAACCGATGCCGTAGATGCAGCTCACCGAGGCGACGATGATGACGTCCCGCCGCGAGAGGAGCGCCTGCGTCGCGGCGTGGCGCATCCTGTCGATCTGATCGTTGATGATGGCGTCTTTGTCGATGAACGTGTCGGTGGTGGGGATGTAGGCTTCGGGCTGATAGTAGTCGTAATAACTGACGAAGTACTGGACGGCGTTGTTGGGAAACAGGTCCTTCATCTCGCCGTAGAGTTGCGCGGCGAGGGTCTTGTTGGGCGCCAGGATGAGCGTCGATTTTTGGGCGTGCTGAATGACGTTGGCGATGCTGAACGTCTTACCAGAGCCGGTGATACCGAGCAGCACCTGGTAGCGCTCGTGACGATCGATGCCACGGCACATTTCCTCGATGGCGCGAGGCTGGTCGCCGCGGGGGACGAAGTCGGATTCGAGCTTAAAAGACGCGGACATCGAATTTTCCTTTATTCACCATGTCGCGGCCGGGTGCAAGGCAGCCAGCCGCGCTCAGCGTAAGACGCAGCGCGCGTGCCGCCGTGAGTCGATCAGGGGAAGATTCCGACTTGCGGCAATCCCAGGCCGTCCGGCCAGCCCATCGACACATTCAACGCTTGGATCGCCTCGGCCGAAGCGCCGCGGGCGAGGTTGTCGATTGCACACATCGCAAGCACGAATCCGGTACGCTCGTCGATCGCGTAGGCGACGTGAGCGCGCGCCGAACCGCGTACGAACAGCGTGTCGGGGAGGCGGCCTTCGTCGAGGATCGTGACCAGACCCCCGCGGTAGAAGGAGAGGGCGGCTTCGCGGCAGGCCGCGACGGTCGTGCCCGCTCGCGCTCGCGCGTAGCACGTCGCCAGCAGGCCGCGCGTCATCGGCACCAGGTGCGGGGTCAAGAGAACGCGCAGAGATGCGCCGGCGACTCGTGAGAGCTCCTGCTCGATTTCGGGCGTATGGCGGTGCGCGCCCGCCACCTTGTAAGGCCGGGCCCCTTCGGCCGCCTCCGAGAAATGGTTAAACGCCGATGGGGTCCGGCCGGCCCCTGAAACGCCCGTTTTGGTGTCGATCACGATACCGTCGTGCTCGATCAGTGCGTCCGAGGCACCTCGTAGCAAAGGAACCAACGGCAAGAGCGCGCTGGTAACGTGGCAGCCTGGAGTCGCGATCAGCTTGGCTCCGGGAAGCTCTTCGCGGTGCAGCTCGGGTAGACCGTAGACGGCCTGATTCGCCAGCGCGCCGGCGTGGCGGTGCCCGTACCAGGGCTCGTAGGCTAGCGGGTCCTTCAGCCGAAAAGCCGCCGAGAGGTCGACGACCACGAGACCGGCAGCGAGGAGCGCCTCCGCGGCGCTGGCACTCGCCTCGTGCGGAAGGCCGAGAAACATGACGTCGCAGCAGCGCGAGAGCTCGCTCGCGCGCGCGACATCGAAGGTTTCCAGGACAAGCTCGCCGAGGCCTTCGATTCCCGCCGTCGATGGCACGGCTTGGTCGAGCTTCTGGCCAGCGCGCTCCCGAGCCGCAACGTAGCTGAGCGCGAGATTCGGATGGCCGTGAACGAGGCGCACGAGCTCGGCGCCGGTATAGCCCGCGGCGCCGACGATCCCTACGCGAAGCGAAGCATCCCTGGCCATGCGGCCAAGCTTAGCGCTTGGAATACTGGAAGCGCTTGCGAGCGCCGGGCTGGCCGTATTTTTTCCGCTCTTTTTTGCGAGCGTCACGGGTGAGAAAGCCGGCCTTCTTGAGGCTGGGGCGCCGCTCGGGGTCGATGGTGCAGAGCGCCCGGGCGATGCCGTGGCGCATGGCATCGGCCTGCGCGCTGTGGCCGCCCCCGGCGACGGTCGCGACGATGTCGTATTGGTCGAGGACCTCGATGAGCTCGAGCGACTGACGCATGATCATCCGCGAGGTCTCGCGCTCGAAGTAATTGTCCCCGGGAACGCCGTTGACCTGGATTTGGCCGGACCCCGGCTTGACCCAGACTCGCGCCACGGCGGTCTTCCTTTTTCCGGTAGCGTATGTCGCTTCTTGCGTCGGTGCGGTGGTCATCGGTTCTCTTGCTCGGCGCGGCCTTCGGCCCGCCTGCGTTGTCCCTGATCAGATTTTCGTGGCGAGCGGTTTGGGTTGTTGGGCCGCATGGGGATGGTCGGGTGTCGCGTAGACCTTGAGCTTGGTCAAAAGCTGCCGGCCCAGAACGTTTTTCGGCAGCATGCCCTTCACGGCCTTCTCGATGGCAAACTCCGGTTTGCGCGCGAGCAGGTGACGGTAGCTTTCGGCTCGGATGC
>DASWDH010000463.1:0-3619 GCA_036395495.1 Polyangiaceae bacterium | reverse complement strand
TCGTCGCGTTTCGGTGGGACGCCGCCCAGTAGGTGACGTACTTCTTCTGCCCGGCGTCCCACCGAAACGCGACGAGCCCCTGGTCGTTGCGCCGGGCGACGATGTCGATGTTGCCGTCCTTGTCGAGATCGCCGAGAGCCGGCGGAGCCGTTTGGCGCAGCGGATTTTGCGGGTCGGCGATCGTCACCTTGAGCTCGCAAGTTTGTCCGCTCACGATGCGTAGGACGCCGAAGTAAGCGGGATTCTTTCCGGTCACCTCGCCGACGGTCTGGTTGCCGGCGACGAAGACGATTTCGGCCGAGGTTCCGGAGTCGACCGGCGTGTCGGCGACCATCGGGGTGCTCATCACCTGCACATGCTTGTCGAACTCGGCGGGTGCCGACTTGCCGGGCCACTCGCATTGCACCGCCGGGGAAAACACGCCGATCTTCGCGCTCCCCTTGCACTCGGGGCCGGGCGGAACGAAACCGGGGATGCAAACGCCCTGGTCCAGGCCGTCTTGGCGACAGGTCGCACCCTTGCAGCAATAGGTGTCGCTCATGCACTGCGCCTGGTCGGTGCAGTCGCCGGAAATCTTCCCGCAGCGGCCGGCGATGGTACAGACGTACCCGGCTCCGCCGTCGGAACAGTCGGCGGTGGTCTTGCACGGATCTGCGACCGGATCGGGGATGGTGCCTCCCGAGTCGGCACCCCCGGTCCCCCCGCCATCGGTGACGCCGATCGGACCGAGCCCGCCGCTGCCGGTGCTGCTGCCGGTCATCGTCCCCGTGCCGCCTCCGGAACCGCTCGGCTCACGATCGCGCGATTGCTTGTCACTCGAACAAGCGACGAGCGCCGCCAGCGCCCAAACCACCACCGCCTGACCGGCTCTCCTCATGAGAACTCCCTCAAAAGTTATGGACGGCCGTCGCGATGGTCGCCCGTCAAGACCCTATGTCCGAAGACTTGGCTTCCTTCGTTGATTCGCTCAGCCGCGTTGGAACAACACATCTTCACTCCGGTTACGGCGCCGAGGAGCGTGGCGCCGGCTCGAAAACCGACATGCTTCGTGACGGCGCGGACCCTGTGCTCCATCGCGGCTGAGGGACACGAGTGCCGTTGGTTGGAAAGTATCGGACTTTCGGTACGCTGCGGGACGCTCCCTTCGGCGAGCGCTCTTCCTTATCTATATCGGGTGAAACCGCAAAACCCCGAAGTCGTCGTGATCACGGGTGCGTCGGCGGGTGTCGGTCGCGCGGTCGTCCGCGAGTTCGCCGCCCAGAAGGCGCACATCGGCCTCCTGGCTCGCGGTCGTGACGGCCTCGAGGCCGCCAAGAGAGAGGTCGAACAGCTCGGCGGAAAGGCGCTGGTCGTCCCCACCGACGTCGCCGACGCCGCACAGGTGGAAGCCGCCGCCGAAGCGGTCGAGAAGGAGTTCGGCCCCATCGACGTGTGGATCAACAATGCGATGGTATCGGTGTTCTCGCCCGTCAAGTTGATGCACGAAGAAGAGTACAAACGGGTGACCGACGTCACGTACCTGGGCTGCGTTTATGGCACCCTTGCGGCGCTTCGACGGATGTTGCCGCGCGACAGAGGCGTCATCGTGCAGGTCGGCTCGGCGCTCAGCCATCGCAGCATCCCCTTGCAGTCCGCCTATTGTGCGGCCAAGCACGCCCTTCAGGGTTTCACCGAATCCCTTCGCACGGAGCTTTTGCACGACAAGAGCCACGTCCAAGTGACGATCGTGCAGCTGCCGGCGGTGAATACTCCGCAGTTCAGTTGGGTGCGATCGCGGCTGCCACGCGAACCCAAGCCGGTGGAACCGATCTTTCAACCCGAAGTAGCGGCGCGGGCCATCGTTTGGGCCGCACACAACAAGCGACGCGAGCTCTTCGTGGGAGGCTCGACGGTACTCGCCATTTTGGGCGAGAGGGTGAGCCCTGCGGTCGGCGATCTTTACCTGGCCAAGACCGGCTACGACGCGCAGCAAACGAGCGAGGTTGCCAGGCCCGACCGCGTCGACAACGTCTTCGCCCCGGTACCCGGCGATCACGGCGCTCACGGACCGTTCGATGAGCAAGCCCACGCGCAAAGCCTCGAGCTCTGGGCGGCGATGAACCGCAAGTGGCTCTTGAGCGCAGCGATGGGACTCCTCTTCGCCGTCGCTTTCGCCTGGGGAAGATCGTCTCGCTTGTTCGGGTGAGACAAAGGCAGACGCGCGGAGTAGAACGTGGAGCACGGATGCCCGAGCTTCCCGATGTCTGCCTCTACGTCGAACATTTGGCGGCACGCGCCGCGGGACACGAGCTTCGCACCATCCGCCTGAAGAGCCCGTTTCTCCTGCGCACCTTCGCGCCGCCCCTCTCGGCCGCCTTCGGAAAGAAGGTGCAGTCGGTCCGCCGAATCGGCAAGCGCATCGCGATCGAGCTCGAGGGCGACCTCTTTTTGGTGATCCACCTCATGATCGCCGGGCGTCTTCGATGGCGGCCCCCCGGCGCAGCGATACCCGGCAAGGTCGGCCTCGCTTCCTTCGATTTCGACGCGGGCTCGTTGCTCTTCACGGAAGCCAGCAGCAAAAAGCGGGCTTCACTTCATCTCGTGCAGGGCATCGGTGCGCTCGGTGAATTCGATCGCGGCGGCCTGGAGGTCGAAGGAGCGACGCTCGCCGAATTCCGAGCCGCCCTCGTTCGCGAGAATCACACCGTCAAGCGCGCCTTGACTGACCCGACGCTTTTCAGCGGCATCGGCAATTCGTACTCCGACGAGATCCTTCACGCTGCCCGCCTCTCACCGGTGAAACGGACGGCGAAGCTCAGCGAAGACGAAATGCGCACGCTCTACGAGGCAACGCGCCGAACGCTCACCTTTTGGACGCAGAGGCTGCGCGAAGAAACGAAGGAGGACTTTCCCGAAAAGGTCACCGCCTTTCGAGAGGGCATGGCGGTTCACGGTCGCTATGGCCAACCCTGCCCCGTTTGCGGCGCACCGGTCCAGCGCATCGTCTATGCCGAAAATGAGACGAACTACTGCCCGCGGTGCCAGACCGGGGGCAAGTTGCTCGCCGATCGCGCTCTTTCCCGGCTCTTGCGCGAGGATTGGCCACGAACCCTCGAAGAGCTCGAAGAAATCCGGCCTTCCAAACCGGCTCCGCAGCGACGCGACTCGGGAGGCCCGTGACAACTGACGTCGCCCGACATCGGGCCGCAATTGCTGTCGCGCCTGAGCCTCGGCGTCAGAAACGTCCCATATGAGTGCGGATCTTCTGCGCGGCGATCGCGCGCTGCTCCGGTGTGAGGATCGGAACGGCAGCGCCCGCGAACTCGAGCATCCGATCGATCCCCCCCTCGATCTTGTCGCGCCCGAACACCGGGGCGTTGGCATCGAGGGTGAACTGGTCCTCTCTGAACGATTCGAGCACCTGCCGGCCCTGCTCGCGCATGGCCTTGCCCTGTTGCTTCATCGCCTCGTGTTGTCCCTGGAACTTGTCTTGAAGAGCGGTGCGGATCTGCTCACGCTGCTGGTCGGTGAGATTGAGGTCGGCCGCCCATCGATGCATGCCGTGATGCCCGCCATGTTCGTGTCGCCGCCCCTGAAACTCGGCCTCCACGGCATCGACGAACTGGTTGCGCTGGGGCTT
>DASWDH010000462.1:0-6368 GCA_036395495.1 Polyangiaceae bacterium | reverse complement strand
CGGTGAGAAGCGCGAGCGCGAAAGACGGAGCGGGCCTGGTGATCGTGAGCGACATGGCGCTCTTGTCGAGCTCCACGGTGAATTCAGGCGGCAATGGCGCCAGAAGACCGAGCATGTCGTTCGCATAGCTTGTGCCCAGGAATCTCCCCTTCGCAGCGGTGGGTCTCGGTTTCGCGGGTACGACGCGAAGCGGGCCGAAAGGCGGGGTCCGCGCGGGCGGTTTTTCGGGGAGCGCGAGCAGCGTACGCGCCGTGCGCTCGGCTAATGTTGGATCCAGACCTCGTACGAGCGCCACCCGCGTCCCGTCTCGCTTGACCAGCGTCGAGGCAGCGATGCTGAAGGCCTGGGTACGGTTCGTTGCGCTCGCCCAGCAGGCGGTGAGCCCCTGGAGCTGATCGGCAAACGATCGCGCGGCGCCCTCATCGTCCCAGACGGTGCTCCACAGCAGGGCGACCGAAGATCCGGCGCCCTGAACGATAGCGAACGCGTCGCCGCCCCATCCGATACCTGCGCCGGAAGCGGGGCTGCACTGGCGTAAGACCACGCCGGTCAGAAGCTCCCCCATCCGCCCGCCGAGAACACGCCGCCATCCAGCTGGCGGTTCGGGGATCGCAACGGGCACCGGTCCCTCGCCGGCGAGGTACTTGTCGGGATGCAGGACCTGCTCGGTGCTCGTCGGCGGCGTCCGGAACGCACCGTTCATCAACGGGAAGCCCCCGGTGCGATACAGATCGCTCATGAACGTGAGCCCGCTCATGTAAGGAAACATCAAACGCTCGCGCTCGTCGACGGGAGCTCGACGCAGGGCGCTGCTGTGAGCGTCGGTCGCAATCTCGCGCTGCCACGTCCCTTCGCGAACGAAATCCGACGCGCGCGCGAGCACGCGGCGCAGGGGTTTGCGGTGCACCTGCGCAAGATGGCCGAATGCCGCGACGCTGGCGTCGCCTTCGAGCACGGCGGCCAACGCAAGTTGCGCGTCGTCGCTGGCACCCGCGAGCGGGCGAAGCAGCCCGAAAGCTTGATCTTGCAAGGCGTGCCCGAGCTCGTGGGCGACGATGAACCGCATGTCGTCATCCGTCTTGCCGGCTCCGAGCTTGGATGCGCGGACGTGCGCGCTGTGGGAGAACGGGTCGTAGAAGCCGACGAGCTGTTCCTCGAGAACGCCGGAAATACCGGGAGTCTCCGGCCCTACTTGCGGGCGAAAGTTGAATGCCAAGTAAAAGGGACGCGTGTCGACATTCGCTTCGGCCTGTTGGTGCCGTTCTCGTTCCTGAAACGCCGTCCAGAACCCGCTCTCTTGATCGAGAAGGATGGGAACGTCCGCGCGCGGCGCGAGACCGCGAGCCTGCGCGATCCGGAAAAAGAGGCCCCTTGGATCGTTTCGCAGCTCTCGCTCGACGCTCGGCCCCGGGGCGCTGCCGGCGCCGGACGTTTCCGAGCCCGCGCTCTGGTATCGACTAACTCCGAGCGGAGCACACCCTTGGAGAAGCAGCGCAACGGCCGCGGCGGTGCCAAGGAAGATGCGCCCAAGCATCCCCCCAGTTTAGCCCAACTCTGACGATGTTGGCTTACGGCTACTTCGCCGCATGCTAGGGCTGCGCGCCGGTGTGGGTTTCGTACTTGCGCGAGCGCCAGAACCCGAGCCCTTCGTCGAGGACGGTGACTTTGGTGAAGCCGGCGGCGGTAAGCTTCGAGGCGAGCTGGCCCGACTCGGCGTGAGGGCAGGCGCAATAGCAGACGAGCCAAGCATTCTTGGGCAGCGCCGAGAGAAAAGGATCGGGGTCGTAGAACGGCACGCTCACCGCCCCCGCGATGTGTTCGTTCAAGTAATCGGATGGAGCGCGTGCATCGAGTAGTGCCATCTTGGCGTGCCGATCGAGCTGGCCCTTGATGACATCGGCTTTCGTCGTTGCAGGATGCGGTTTGAAACCGATCGGTTCAGGACCTTGCGGGTTCAACGGGACGGGGCCCAGCGTGAGCGGCAAGGCCTTGCTCGGCGGCGTCGGCGGCGTATGGCTCGGCGGCGGTTGCCAGGTTCGCATGAACGCGAGGATGTCCTCGATGGCTGTATCGCCCAAGCTCGGCGCGAAGCCCTCCATCGGAGTTCCGGGCCTGCCATGACGGATCGCGTGGCGCAGAAAGCCGTTGCTCGCCGTCGAGAGCAGTCCGGGCTCCCCGATATTGACATAGGGACCGCCGGTGCCTCGCGGCCCGTGGCACCGCGCGCACTCGCGCGCGTAGATTTCATTGCCGCGCACAGCATCGCCGGCCGGGGCACCCTCATCGAGTGTCGGACGTGCCCTCCGCTGCCATGCCCGCATGAAGGTGATCAGCGCATCGACATCGGCCGCCGCGAGCGGGCCGCCCCGCTCGCTGGCCCAGGCAGACATCGTCGTGCCGGATCGACCGCCAGCGATGGCTCGTCGCAGAAAGTCATTGCTCACCGATCCCAAGAATTCGGGATGGGTGACGGCCGGCGCCTGATCGGCTCGGTAACCGGCGCCGGTCGGACCGTGACACACCGCGCACATGCGGTGATAGAGCTGGCCACCTCGCCGCTGACCTCGCGTCGGCTCGTAAGAACTACACGCCACCGATGCCGTGGCGCACGCCAGCACGAAGAAGCGAAGGACCAGCTTTGGCCGACGAAACGTTCCTTTCGACACGAGAAGAGCACAGGGTAGGCCCCATGCGATGATCATGCAAAGGATCGATACGAGCGATGATGAGGGGCCATCGTATTACCTCTGTCCAACGTCCCAAAGTCCCAGCCCGCGCGCCAAACCGCCACTGCCGCCGAAAAGATCGGTGTGGGACGACGATCGTGTTACTCGGCGCGGCCTTCGGCCCGCCGGCGTTCCCTTTACGGAGGAACTCATGACGAGCAACGTCGCTGGATCTGAATTCGGAGGGCCGCGCAGCCGCGCGATGCATGGCGAGCACGACCTCATGCGTTACGTCGTTGTGCTCGGGCGTGTGCTGTTTTCCGCGATTTTCGTAATGGCGGCGCTCAGCCATTTCTCGCAGCAGACGATCGGGTATGCGGCGAGCCAGGGGGTGCCGATGCCGAGCCTTCTCGTACCCCTGGCCGGCATCATCGCGACCGTCGGCGGCCTCAGCATCGTACTCGGGTATCACGCACGTATCGGCGCTTGGCTGATCGTTCTATTTCTCGTGCCGGTCACCCTGATCATGCATGCGTTCTGGGCCGTGCCCGACCCCATGATGGCGCGAATGCAACAAATCGAATTCATGAAAAATCTCTCGATGCTCGGAGGCGCGCTGCTCATCGCATACTTCGGTCCGGGGCCACTCAGTCTCGACGCTCGGCGACCTCGCTTGACGGGAACGAGATCTCAGCACGTCAGTTCGCTCGACCGTTGATCGCTTCGAACAAGCGCCACCTACTAGAAGCGTACGATCCCCGCTCCATTGTCGGGGTTGTATGCCCGTGACGAAGTATTTTCATCTTACTGCCAAATGTCGAAGGCCCGCACGGCGGCGCGCTCGAAGCGTCGCCGCGCCGCACGATAAAGTACTGACTGGACAAGCGGAACTGGCTGCCGGCGAAGCTCCGCAGGCGGGACCGTAATGGAAGGGGCGAGCATGCAGAGCGACGCGAGCGGGGCCTCGGTTTCTTCCTCCACGAATGGCTCGAACCCTGCCGAGTCATCATCCTCCGCGGTCGTGGCCGATCTGCCGAGCGCACGCAAGTCCGAGGCATCCATCCCGGAGCTCGGCGACGAGATGGTTTCCGGATTCGTGCTGGTGCAAAGACTGCAGCGCCTGCGTCGCATCGTGATCGGAGTCGTAGCCGCTGCCTGCGGACTCATCGTGCTGGCCGCGGTCCTGCATCTTTTTCGACGTGCGGATGGGCAAGCGAAGGTCCCGGCGCCGTTGCCGATGGCCGACGCGATTCAGGAGAACGGCGCGAATGGATACCCCGCGCCGATCGCGACGAGCCCGACCGAAGCTACCGCGAACGTCGACACCGGCGCAGCGAACGACACCCCGGGCTCGTCCGCGAAAACGTCCCCCTCCGGAGCAAAGACTCGCCGTCCGAAATCGCCCCCTGCCTCCAAGGCCAGAAACACTCAGCGCTGAGCTGCAAGGCGTACGATGAGGTGACGCGCGTAGTCGGCGTCGGGAATGCGGCCCGGATCGCCTTTTTGCAAGCGGCCCGCGTGACCGGCCAATCGACGGGCGTCATTGGCGAAAAGAGGCTTCGCCATTTCCACCATGAGCATCGCGCCCATGTGTTCGCCCAAGCAGCGATGACGCGACCAGCCGACGATGAGTGGACCTCCCCCCGGAGTGTCGGCGCGATCGGGATCGAACGAGGCAGGGCGCTGAAACACGCTCCGGTCGAAGTTCGCGAGCAACGGCACGGTCACGACCCAGGCACCTTCCTCCGCCGTCGTCTCGTGCGCCGTACCCGGCGCGAACACATACGGTTGGACGGCATGCCGGTACAGAGTGGGGGGGTACGCGCTGAAACGCACGGCCTCCAGGAGGAAACGTTTCATCGTGACGTCGTCGTTGCCACGCGCGGCGGCCCGCAAACGCTGTCGAAACTCTGCCGGCAGATCGAGTAAATAATGGATCGCCGAAACGAAAGCACCGATGGTCGGAACCGTGGCGCCAGAGATGAGGCCCCCCATGGTCCGGACGACGAGATCCTCCTCGGCCGGGCTGAGCGCCGGGCCGGTGGACGTTTGCTTCACGAGGCGAAGCATGCGGCCGAGCACGTCGTCGGTGATCGGACGGCCCTGCGCGAGAGCTTCGGTGCGTTCGTGGATCAGCTGCCGCAGATGTCGCTGCAGCTCGGCGCCGGCCCGCACTGCGGCGGCGCGGTACGGACCTCCTACCCAAAAGTTGAAAATGAAGAAGCTCATGGTCTCGAGCCAGACCCGCAGACGCTCGTCGGGCGTGTCCGGCACGCCGAAATAGTTTTTGAGGATCGCCAGCGGTACGACCTGGGCGAGCTCGCTCACGATGTCGAAGGTGTGAGAGGGGCGCTCGGCGGCCTTCGCCACCAGGGCTCGCGAAAGCCTTCCGGCGCATTCTCTCAGCAGTTTTTCGTCGCGGCCGAGCGCGTGCGCTCCGAGCGCTTGTTCTTGGTCATAAGTGTGACAACCATCCAAGCCTAGGAAAAATCGGCCGGACGCGGCGCTCATCCGATCGTCGTATCCATCGACGCGAAAAACGTCCTCGCGCTCGAGCACCCGGCGCACATCGGCGTGTCGAGTGACGATGACCAGCCCGAGACCATGGTGGGTCAGCGATTTCGGTAGACTGAGGATCGGTCGCCAGCGATGCAATACCCGGGCAACGAGGGGCAGATCGATGAGGCAACCTTGGGTCATCCATCGAAGTCCGCCTGCGACCCCCAGCAAAATGCCGGCAAAGGGCGCGAAAACGAAAAGGAGAATCCGCTTGTGCCACGCGAGCCTTAGGAAGAACGTGCCCGGCGCGAGGAGCGTTCCTGCGAATACGCCGATCACGACCCCCAGAGGCAGCGCCATCGTTCGGATCAGCAGGCTTCGCAGCGCGGCGACGACCCGCGATGCCCACGATGGCGCGGCGGCGACGCCCCGGCCGCGCCCGATGATGATGTCGGCAAGCTGTTCCGGTGAGCCACTCTCTTCTGGCGGGGGAACAGCCGAAGGAATCGATAAAAGGGCCGCGCGCCCGCCAATCCGAGAGGCCGTACCCAGACTGTCCCCTGAAATGCTCATAAGCGATACTCCTGTCGCATCGTCCTACTCCAACTTTGTCTTTTACCGATTCCACATGTCTTTGCCAACTCGCGTATACTGGCGCGACCGCGAAGGAGGACCTCGTGGCCCAAGACATACTCACCATCGTCACTGACGTGGTGCGGGGGACCAACGGATCGAGTCCAGTCGACCATGTAGCCAAAACATTGGCGGCGCTAACCGGCAATCCGGGCCGGCCGGTGATGGCTTTCGATCAGGTGAGGGGGCTGCATTTCGCCCGTTTTGCGCTGGTGGACGAAGCGGTGCTCTCCCCCACGGAGACACTCCCCCCGCAGTTGATATTGGCGCTGGTCGTCGACAGGTCGGTTCCTTCGGCCGCGCCTGCGACGGTTTGTGTTACTCGGCGCGGGCCTTCGGCCGCGCCTGCGACGGTTTGTGTTACTCGGCGCGGGCCTTCGGCTCCGCCTGCGTCGCATCGCGAGGCTTGTCTGGACCGCGTCGTCGAAGTCGCGCGCCACCATTTCGACGAGATCTATGCGCACGTGAGCGAGTATCCCGGCCCCGAGGCTCCCAACTCGCAGGTCAGGGATTTTCTCCTCATGCACAATGTCGAGCCGCTCCTCGCCTACCAGGGAGTGGAAGGCGCCA
>DASWDH010000461.1:0-11620 GCA_036395495.1 Polyangiaceae bacterium | reverse complement strand
GATGCCGATCACGTTGGGATCATCGGCCAGTGCCGCCACCAGCACGCGCGGCAGATCGACCTCGACGCGCAGCTCGAGGCCGCGCCCGGGTACGAGCGCACCGGCATCATCGACCGGCACCCATCGGGTGATGCGCCCGCGCTCGAAGATGTGAATCGTGCTCCCCAGCTCGATCGCATCGCTCATCGATGCCGTGATCACGATCACGCAGGCGCCCGCGCTCGCCGCCGCCCCCAGAGCCGCTCGCAGCGTCTGCCTGTCGAAGGGCACGATGTCGGCTCCGGGTTCGGTCAGAACGAGAGCGACGGGCCGAGGGGTGCAGAGGGCGACGACAAGCTCGAGGGTCCGTGTTTCGCGTCGCGACAGCGTCGCGAGCTTGCGTTCCGGCCAGTGCGACAACCCGAACTGCTCGAGCGTGGCGCCCGTTGCCGGCACTCCGCGCAATGAATCGACCGCTGCCACGAGGTCCCGCACGCGCGCTGCCGGTGGAAGGCAAGGTGTCTCCAACGTTACACCGATACGCGAGCGCAAGAACGGATCGCGCGCAGGATTGCGTCCGGCGACGGTGACCTGTCCGGACGCTCGTGGTTCGAATCCTCCGACGAGCCTCGCGATCGCGAGAGTTCCGTCGGCCGGCGTGCCGACCACGGCGTGCAGCCCCGCTCCGAGCGACAAATCGATCGGCACCAGATTCGATGTCCGTGCGCGGCGCGGCAAAGCGCGCCGGAGAACGACAATGGGCGCTTCTTCGGCGTTCACGTGGTGACTCCTGTGAGCGCTTCCCAGGCACGCCCGAGAAGACCGGGAATCGAAACGTAGGCCGCCGTCCGCGCCGATAACAGCTGCTCGGCCAGAACCCAGGGCAAAACGACGATGACGATGAGCCAGGTCCTTCCTTGTGGGCCGCCCCAATGCCGGCATCCCCACGCGACCACCCCGAGCACGATCGAAGCGACGAGGCCGAAAATGATCGAGCCGGCGATCGGCCAAGCCGCACCCTCGATCCTGCCTCCGGCAATGACGAGGAAAAGGAAAAGACCCACGAGCACGATCGGAACCACGATCACTTCGGCCAAGATCCGCACGGTCGCGACGAGATCAGCGCGAGCGAAAGTTTCATCGCTGTGACCACGCGCCGACGCGAGAGCGGCGATCCCTTGCGTGAGCGCAGCATCTTTGGGCGGTGCGGCCAACGCGAGCGCGCTCATGCCTCCGGCGATCCACGCGACGAGCGCTGCCGCCCGGCCGACGAGAGACACGGCGGTGTCGTCCGGGCCGTAACGGTACGCCACGATCCACATGGTGGCCGTGATGCCGATCGCCACGAGCGCCGCGTAGATGCGCGCCGCGCGAACTCCCCAGCTTCGCGCGAGCGTTCGCCGCTGCAAGGTTACGAGCGATCTCGGCGCGAGCTCCGCCGGCGAACGGGTCAGCATTCGTTTCTCGGGTCCTCCGTTTCGGGTCGCTTCATAGCACTCCTGCTGCAGATTTCCGCTATCAGATCGATCGTCGGAGCGGCCATAAGTCCACGTGACCGCAGGCGGGGCCGAAGGCCCGCGCCGAGTAACACAAACTGCTGACCGAACGGGCGGATTTCTCGGTGTTGCGGAGCGAGGCTAGCGAGCCGTCGCGGCGCGCTATCAGCCGACTGAAATTCGGGCGCGTCAACCTTTCGGGGCCCAGCTTTCCGCCCGGCCGAGATTGCAGCAGGGCGATCGGGTCACCGCGAGAGTGTCGACGTTATTTTTCAACACGACCGTTTGAAAAATTTCAGCCTTGCGCGCCAACCCCGTAGAGCGGCCCTCGCGGCGCGG
Source organism: Polyangiaceae bacterium (assembly GCA_036395495.1). Taxonomy (GTDB): domain Bacteria; phylum Myxococcota_A; class Polyangia; order Polyangiales; family Polyangiaceae; genus DASWDH01. The sequence goes on along the minus strand of DASWDH010000461.1, from coordinate 9,806 downwards.
CTCCCACCTAGGCGCACCTGCAGGTAAATCCAAGGAGAACGCGGGGCTGCGGGTCGAAATATGGTCCTCGATGGGGCGGCCGCGAGACTTGTCTCTAGAAGCGTGGACGGTCACGTCGACGGCCATTCCCACGCAGGAGACGACGCATGCAGCCAGCGCGTGCCCACGATTCTTTCGCTCGATTGAAGCCATGGCTGGTGTGCTTCGCCTTGGGGTCGTTCGTCGCCTGTACCGACGGATTGATTGGCAAGGCGGAGGGGCCGAAGGCGCCGGGTACTTCGGGAGGATCGGGAACCGGTGGAGGCAGCTCGCAGATCTGCAACCCCGACGCGCCCGTGCTGACCGGAACGCGCGTTTGGCGGCTGACGCAGACGCAGCTCAAGAACACGCTCAATGAAACTTTCGGATTTTCCGGCAAGGTCGTCACGACGTTGCCGGAGGACTCGCGGCTCAACGGATACGCGAACCAACCCGATGGCCTCGGAATCTCCTCCCTGCTCGCCGACTACTATTTCCGCGCGGCCGATGAGATCGGGATCCAGGTCTTGGCTGGGAGCTCCAACTTCCTCAAATGCGCGATCACCTCTCTCGACGCGACTTGCCTCGGAGACTTTCTGAACACGTACGGCGCCAAAGCATGGCGCCGGCCTCTTTCGGTCGCCGAGCGAACGAAACTCACGCAGCTGTACGCGACGGTCAGCCAAGCGAACGGTCCCGAGCTCGGACTTCGCATGGTCGTCCAGGCCATCGTCTTGTCGCCGAATTTCTTGTATCGCACCGAGCTTGGCGACACGCAGGTGCCGGGGACCGCGACCAAGCTCACCGCCTACGAGCTCGCGTCGGCGCTCTCGTACACGATCTGGGATGGGCCTCCCGACGCCGAACTTCTCGCGCAGGCGGCATCCGGAAAGCTTCGCGAGTCGGTCACGCTCGTCGCGCAAGCGCGACGTCTCTTGTCGACGACCGCGAAGGTGGCGCCGGCGCTGCATTCGTTCATTCAGCAGTGGTTGGAGACCGATAGCCTCGACCGCTCGCAAAAAGATCCAACGCTCTATCCCAACTACACTGCGCAAGTCGCCCAAGCCCTGAGCGACGAGACGGATCGGTTCTTCGACAGCGTTGTCTTCGATGCGGGAGGCGACAAGTCGCTCCGAACGCTGCTCAGTGCTCCGTATGGATTCGTGAACGGGCTGACGGCACCGCTCTACGGAGCTCAGGCGAGTGGGACCGAGCTCGTCAAAGTGAATTTCAATCCCGCGCAACGGCATGGCCTGTTGACGCAAGGTGCGTTTTTGGCGCGACACTCCAATTCGGCCAGCACCGGGCTCGTGGGTCGCGGCAGGTTCGTGCGCGAAACCATCATGTGCGCGGAAGTGCCGCCGCCTCCGCAAATGTTCGTCTTCGATCCGACGGTGATCACCCCCGACATGACCGAGCGGGAAAAGTTCGAAGCCCACCGCAAGAATCCGGCTTGCGCGACTTGTCATGCGCTGTTCGATCCCATCGGGATTGCGCTCGAGAACTACGACCCGACCGGGCAGTTCCGAACGACCGATCGAGGAAAGGCCATCGATCCTTCGGGCACGATTCCCCTCTGGCGCGAAGGCGACACGCTGACCTTTTCGAACTACGTCGACATGCTCACTCAACTCTCGGCGACCCCCGAGGTGTACAACTGCTTCTCTTCGCAGTTTTTTCAATACGCGACTGGCCGCAAACTCGCGCAAATCGATCCCTGCGACATGCAAACGGTGGCGAAGAGCTTCGCCGCATCGAGTTACAAGCTCGACGAGCTGGTGTTGGCGGTCATCTCCTCACCGGGGTTCGCGGCACGAAGGAACTGAACGAGGGCGATGATGAATTCTTCCAAAGGCGTTGTCCTCTCCCGAAGAAAGCTGCTCGCAGGAGTGGGTGTGGGCACCGTATTTCTGTCGGGAATAGCTCGTAGCGTGCGAGCCGATGTCGCGCCGAACCTTCGGGCGGGCTTCCTGTTCCACGCCAATGGCTCGCATCCTGCGTGGACTCCCACCGGCAGCGACGCGAATTTCACGCTGACGCCGCATCTGGCTCCGCTCGAGCCGAACCGCAGCGAGCTGCTCATTTTCCGCAACATGATCCTGGCGCGGGGCAGCGGCAATCCTCACAAGGCGGCCACGTTCTCGGCCCTCGGGGCCGGCGCGACGACGAGCTTCGATCAGACCTTGGCCGACGCGGTGAAGGGCACGACCGCGCTGCCTTCGCTCGAGCTCGCGATCGGTTTCACGAGCGGTGGCGGCGGCGTCGCACCTTCGCTGTCGCAGGTGAACGGCACTTTTCTTCCCGGCGAGCGCAACCCTGTCGCCGCGTACGCGCGAATCGCCACCAGCATCAGCGGTGGAAACATCACCGGTGGGGCGGACGCGACGAAGCTCTTGTCGGCGCGCAGGAGCCTGCTCGATTTCATGAAGGACGACCTGTCCACCTTCCGCACTCGTCTGGGCAGCACCGAGCGACCCAAGATGGATCAGTACCTGCAATCGCTGCGCGATCTGGAGACCTCGCTCCTCGACCCGAGCCGTAGTCCCGCCGGCGTTGCCGTCTGCAAGAGCCCCACGGCTCCTCCCACGTCGGCCGATTTCGTCGCCCGGGTGAACGACATGCCGGTAGTCAACCCGCTGTTCATGGACATCATGGCGTTGTCTTTGGCCTGCGGCGTCACCCGCGTGACCTCGATGATGTGGGGAGGTGGAGAATCGGACGAACCTGCCATGTTCATGCAGATGGGTGACTGGCACGGCACTTCGCACGGCGATCCCAACGGCACGCCCGGGCAGAAGATGATCAAGTTTCAAGCCTATTTGGCGGAGGAGTTCAACTACCTGATCACCAAATTGAAATCCTTCACCGATGCCGACGGCAAGACCGTTCTCGACAATACCATCCTCGTTTGGGGCACGCAGAATGGTACCAGCACGCAGGTAGCCTTTGCCAAAGAAGATCACGACCGTCACAACACGCCGCTCATTCTCGCGGGGAGCTGCGGAGGAAAATTCAGGACCGGACGGGTGATCGACTGCAACAACGGCAATCACAACGACGTCTATCTCTCCATAGCGAAGGCGTTTGGTCTCAACGTGACTACGATTGGCGATCCGAAGTGGAATACGGGGTTAGTTCCCAGTCTCAGCTGAGCGATCGCGACGGAGCCGTCCAGCGCCTGCTCGAGCTCAACGGGCTTTACGAGCTCCATCTCGCCAACAACCGCACGACTGCGGGGAGTTGGCGTCGATTTGCGAATCATCGTCGTCATGTGATGGCGCTGGCGCTCGCATGTGGGGGCGCCTCCATCGCTCTTTTGGGCGCTGGGAACTGCAACGACGTGGATCTGCGCGCGCTCGAGCAGCAGTTTCGGGATATCCACCTGGTGGATATCGATCGGGCAGCGGTCGAACACGCGCGCGCGCGTCAGCCGTTGCACGTGGGCAGCGCCATTCGCCTCGACGCTCCCGTCGACCTCAGCGGAAGTCTCGACTGGCTGCCCATCCACCGCCATCGAGCGCCCACGGCCGTGGAGCTCGGCGGGTGGGCGAAAAATGCGGCCGCCCGCGTGCTCAGCGCGGTCCCGGCGACCTTCGATACGGTGATCTCGACATGTCTCCTCAGCCAACTGATGCACGCCTGCTCGGTTGGGCTCGGCGAGTCGAACCCCTTCCTGCACGTGATCGCCTGCGCCACCGCGGTCGCACACTTGCGTTCTCTTTTGGCGTTGGTCCGGCCCGGCGGAACCGCGGTCATCGTCACCGACATCGTTTCCTCTGCCGCTTATCCGCTCGAGAGCGTATGGGGTCAGATCGAGCCGCTCGAGATTTTGGCGCGCGTCGACCGAGAGGACAGCGCCCAATCCGGCACCGCACCGTCGTTTCTTCTCGAGGTCTTGGCGGGCGACGCCGAGATCGCTCCTTCGATCGAACCGGCTCGATTGGTCAGCCCCTGGCTGTGGCAGTTCACCGACGAGCTCACCTACCTCGTGTGCGCGATCGTCGTGAAAAAAAAGCCTGACCAGGAATGCTCTGTTTCTGGTTCCTGAGCCGATCGGCGTTTCGCCATAGGTTATCGCGCGTTCACCTCCGCTTGGGCTTTTGCGAGCTCTTCTCTGACAATCGCGTTGTGGGGCACGAGCAGGTGGGCACGCTCGAGCCACGAGAGGGCGCGCCGGTCTTTCATGGCTCGAAGCGCCATCGCCACGACGTACGTCGCTACCGGGTCGTTACGATCGAGGGCAAAGGCCTTCTCGGCGGCGCGGATCGCGCCGCTGAAGTCGGCGCCTGCCAACCGGGCTGCTGCAATCCACGACCAAGCGGCCCTCGCGTTGTCGTCCTTCGCCGAGGTGAGCGGGAGCAGCATCGTTTCGGCTGACGCGAGCGCTGCTCGACGGATGCTGCGCCGGGCAACGAGCAGCGTGAGCTCGGGCGCGTCGCCGAAGTCCTCGAGCGCCTTGTCGAGAATCGCATCGCTCTCGTCGGCGCGGCCGAGCTGCAGCAGTGTTTCGACCAGGCCCGTGCGGCCGCCGAGCTGGCCAGGGTCGACCTCGACGAGCCGCAAAAACTGCTCGCGCGCTTCGTGGTAGCGTCCGGCGGCGAAAAGGACGCGCGCGAGATTGGCGCGAGATGGACCGAAGCCGGGGTTGACCTTGAGTGCGTCGCGATAGTGCTCGGCGGCGACGTCGGGGCGGCGTTCGCGCTCGGCGAGAACGCCGAGTGCATGGTGCGGCTGTGCGAGGTCGGCATTGATGCGACGCGCTCGCTCGAATTGCAGCCTCGCATGCGCGAGATTGCCGCGTTGCATTTCGACCAGACCGAGGTTGGTGAGAGCCTCGACGAAGCGCGGATGATACTCGAGTGCCAGCGCGAACCGGGCTTCGGCCATTTCGAGGTTACCGGCAGCCAGTGCCTCGGTCCCCGCGCGATTGAGCTCGACGGCCTTGGGAGCCAGCGGCGCGCTGCTCGCGCAAGCGAGCGAAACTGCGGCAAACGCCAGCGGAAGTGGTAGCCAGGCGCGATGCATGACCCCCTATCGGTCGCTCCATGCGCGAGTTGCCAAAAATCATTTCGCGACCGCCGTCGTTGCGCTGGGCGGACTTGCCGACTATTTTCGAGTGCTCGTCGGGCGCCCGTAGCTCAGTTGGATAGAGCAGCGGCCTTCTAAGCCGCCGGTCGCAGGTTCGAGTCCTGCCGGGCGTGCCAGCCCTCTGGGCTGGCACGGCCCGCCAGGCTCTAGCGGCCTCACTCGCCTCTTCGAGGCTCGCTCGGGCGACGAGTCCTGCCGGGCGCGCCAGGCTCTAGCGGCCTCACTCGCGTCTTCGAGGCTCGCTCGGGCGACGAGTCCTGCCGGGCGCGCCGCTGAGATCCTTCGGGATTTCTCCGAAGCGTTCGGCGGGAGTGACAACGCGCGTGACAACCGGCGGACTGTGCTTGAGCTGCTTGTCGAGGCCAACGATCGCGGCGCGGTCGATCGCGAGCGCGCGGAGGCATTTGCGAAGCAGTGGCTCGCGATTTCGGGTGGCGAGCTGGCTTGTTCAGTGCTCGAAGGGGGACCTTTCGGAGCCGCGCGGCTCGACGAGCTGTGCGAGCTCGTGCTTCGCTTGACGAGCGACAGCGGCGTCACGTTCGCCCCGGGAAAGACTTGATGGCTGCTCGGTGCCCAGCGCTGCGGAAGATCGATGCAAGGAAGCCGGTCTGCCCGGTGGAAGGCGGCGGTGTAGTGTCAGACGGCGGCGCGCAGAACGAATCAGGTGTGCATGAGTCTGACCGGGGACTGGCCCGCTTGCACGAATCACCCCCTTGGTCGCGCATCACCATGGAACGTCGGCTAAGTGCGCGAACGATTCTTTCGGGGCCCGGCTCGCCGGGCACACCTGCCTGCGAGCCGTGGCCGCGCGTCCATCGCGCACAGTCCTCCCGTCTACGAGAGAAGATCGTCGAAGGCGCGTTCGGGGGAAGGGAGTGATCTAGCGCGTCCCCTCTCGAAGCCCGAGCTCGTTCCAGAGCGCCGAAACGTCGATCCGCTGGTCAGGAGGAACGCGGCTCTCGATGTTTTCGAGCTCTTTGAGCATCAGCGCGACGTCGCTTCGCTTTCGCGGCTTGGCGGCGGCCTCGCGAGGCGTCATGCCGGCAAGCGCCGGAAGCGGTGTGTCGAGCCAGTCCTCGTAGTGACGCTCTTTGAATTGGCGCAGCATTTCGAGCGCCTCCGGCGCGGGCGCCTCGCTCCTTTCTTTTTTCGGCGGACGGCCCCGAGCTGCGTCGCTTCGCGCGCGTTCGAGCATCGCTTCCGGATCTTGATGCTCTCGGACTCGATGTCGCACGAGTCCGTCGAGGGCCCGTTCGATATTTGCTCGGAGATCGTCCGCGCGACGGGTCGAATTGGTTTCCACGACTAGCGTGGCGTCGTGCACCACGGCGCGCCCGACGATGGTATTGTCCCAGCTCTTGTGCATGGCGTTGCCGGGTCGGTGGAAAACGAACACCCGCTCGCCGGAGGTCCCGCCTTCGTCGCCGTCCACGTCGGTCAGTTTGGCGAGGGCAGTCTCGACGGCGGCGCGCTCGCTCGGGGGGAAATCGAAGCGATCAGAGGTCAAGAGAAGCGGGTCGCCGTCCGTGTTGCGGAGCTGCGGTATCCTCATTCTCGATCGGTCCTCGTGCTCGACCATGTCCCGCCAGGCGCCGGCCCATCCATCGAGCGGCACTTTCGAAAGAATCTTCGCGGGGGGGACGTTTTTCGATCCGAGCCGAGCAGCTTTGCGGACCGCGTCGACCAGAGCCGCCGCGGGCCTCGGCGGGAGGATGCGGCTGTGCATCCCGCAGAAAACCGACACTCCTTCGAAGTCGACGACCCGCCCGAGAACGCAGTCGCGAGGCGAAAGGACCTGCGAGCCTCCGCGCTCGAACACGTAACGCTCTTCACCGGTGAAAAGATCGCGAACCGAGATCGCGAGTCCCGGCGTGACGCTCTTTACCTCCCAGACCGAAAGCCAGGCGCGTCGTTGCGCATCGAGCCAAGCACGCTCACGTTCCGTGAGGCCGGCCGGTGATTCCTGGAGGAAGATCTCCAAGAGGGTTCCACTTTCGGATCTCCACTCGTAGACGCCGCACGGAATCGCGAACTGCTCGTCGAGCTCGACGTCGAGATATTCAACGAGCATGTCGAGCCATACGGTTCCGTACTCCTTCACCGCGAATTCGAGCAGGCGCCCGACAAGCCGGCGATCGAGATCGTGCATTCGCATCGCGCGGTCCGAATCGGAAACGGCGCCGTCGCTCGTCTCCCAGTGGCAGTGCTTGTACTTTTTCCCGCTGCCGCATGGGCAGGGCTCGTTACGCGCGTGCTTGGACATGCGTTACGCGTTTCGTGCGGTCGCCCTGCGGCGTCAAGGGGCAAGGGCGTGTCATGAGCGGGGACAAGGTGTGGGAAAATCGGCGAAACCGGCTCTCTCGCTGGCCCTTGCGGGCGCCAAGGAAGATCGAAGGGGGAAAAGAGCCTTGCCCGGTGGAAGGAAGACGGCGGGGATTTCGCCAAAGTGATCGAAGCGCGCGCGGCAGCCACCTGGGAGCTCTGAACGAAAAGGTCGGATGACGGCCGTCGACCGTCAATAGCGCGTTAGCCGAAACTTGAGCGCGCTGTCTCCGAGGTCCACGCCGGCCGAATCGTCGATCGTACCCGAGACGGCGATGCTTCCCATGAAGTCATCGCCGTCCGTGTCACGTGTCGCAGATGTCGTTGCGCCGGTACCAGAAACCCTGGTTGCCGTCGAGCGAGCCGTCTGCGTCCATGGCGATGAGCTGGTACGGATACGCGCTCGTCCAGTTGCCCGCGCCAGAGCTGGGCGAGCCGACGGAGCCACCCTCGGAATAGACGATGCCGTCGCCGCCCGGTGCCGAGGTGCAGCGGGAATCGCAATTGAAAATGCCGTGTCCCTTGGCCTCGATGAAGATGCGTGGGTGGCTTCCGAACAGCGTGGCCGTGCCGTCGACGGTGTCCGAACCGTTGGTGATGCCTCCCGCGTACGCGTATTGGTAGAACTGGTCGTGCGCGAGCGTTTCGAGCGCGACGAGCGAGCCGCACGTTCCCCCTTTTTGGACGACGAGGCTGAGCCCCTCGAAATCGTTCTCGTGCTGGGTACCGGGCAACCCGCTGTCGTCCCAGTCGCGCGGATGAAAAACGCCGTAGTGGAGGAAGTAGTGCGTGTCGGTCTCGCTGACCGCGTAATAGACGTACGCGGAGACGGTGCTGTATGCGGCGAGGTTGTTCCAGTTGTTCTTGCCGACGTAGTCGCCGTCGTAATTGAAACGCGTGAGGTAGTCCCCCTTGTAGAAGGTGTTGTCGGTGTCTTGATAGAAGCGCGGCGTCCAGTATTGCGCGAGCGCGCGGTAGTCCTCTTGGGTGAGGGCCTCGGCCGCGGTGCCGAGCGGTGGGCGTCGGTGGTGGGGAGCGTGCATCCGCTGGTGAATACGAGCGTCGTGACAGCGAGGGCGCGCTTGTTCATCGACCTCGAGCGGTATCATCGCCTGATGAACGCTCGGATAAGACTCGACGACGTGGTGATGAAGCTCGTCACAGACGCGCCCCTGACGGTGGGCGGTTCGCAAAGCCTTTTACCCAACCGGTGCGCGCTGGCTATCGATCGCGCTTGGGCGAGCAGTTCCAATAAGCGAAGTCCATCACCACGCACGTGCAGACGACGTCGGCGTATTCGCAGGGCGGCTGGCCGCCACAGGGTTCGAACGATTTCGGCGCCATCTCGGGGCATTTGGGCGGAGTTGGAGGGGGGCCCGCGTCCTGTCCTGGCGACGAACAGCGCCAGGTCGGCGTGGGGGTGAACGCGTCGAGCCAGCACAAACACGAGAGATCTCCATAACGGCACATCGTCCCCGGAGAGCATGAGCCCTGCCCAGCGGTCGCGGGACAACCCGGAGGGTTGGTCGGGACGTCCGCGTTCGTGTCCCGCCGATTGGCGGCGTCCGAAGGGACGCTCGGATCTCGCTCGGCCATCGCGTCCCGATGGTTCGCGCCGCCTGCGCCGGGACTCGCGCCCCCGCCGCCGCCACCGATGTCACCGCCCTGGCCGAGTCCCGAGTCTCGCCCTCCTCCGATCCCGCCGCCGCCGCTCGGTGGCGATTCGCCCGCCGTCGCTCCGCCACAACCCAGTGCGGCGATCCAAGTCAAACCAGCCATCGCCCGAACAACGAGACGCTGTCGCATGGCGGCAGCCCCTGGCAAGTGGCGTGCCCGCGCGGATTTCCCGACACTTGCCGGCTTTCGTGCCATCCGCCCCGCGACAATGGCACATTCTGTGGCGAAAGGCGCTGGCACAGTCGAGAGCTCAAGGTCCGTCGCACTTGACGAGGACGCGTCCCCGCGCCGTCGTCCACGCAGCCGGCGAATGCGTAGTCCGGTGAGACCTGATCGGTGCAAATGTTGTTCGTCCTGGAGACCGACCCGGCATCGTCGCCGTAGGGAACGATGCACGAGCAGGTGCTCGGCGAGCCGCAGCGCGCGGGGCGCAGCTGGCAGGCGTATTGGTACGGATCGGCACCGGGAAGCGGCGGCGGCCCGGAGGTGCCCAAGCAGTATTCGTCGAGGGCGCAGGTTCGATCCCCGCAGCTGACGCCCGCGGCATCACTCACCTCGCCGCACGGCCCGGCTTCGAGCTGGACCCATCCTTTGCAGCCCAGAGCGTTCTCGAGGCAGATCAAAATGTGACGACAGCAGGGAGTATTCGCCCGCGCACACGCCGCAGCTATCTCCCGCCGTCATGCAGGGCGCTCCCTCCA
>DASWDH010000460.1:0-7344 GCA_036395495.1 Polyangiaceae bacterium | reverse complement strand
CCACCTGCACCGCACGCGAGCGGTCCCCGCACCTGATCGAGAACGAGGAGAGGCGTGAGACAGCCGGCGTCCAGATCGAAATCGGCATCCGGCGAAAAGGCGAGCTCGAATCCATCGAAAGACTGCGAACCGCATACGTAGACACCGGTCTTCGTCCACGCCAAGCAGCCGACCCGTCCGGCGAACGTTCGGCGGAACGCGAATGCATCGGTCGAGCTCTTGAAAACGCCGAACGGCCCGCTGACGACTTGCCCGGCGCCCTCTCGTGGATCGCCGTAGCCAATCAAGACCGTCGATCCGTCGGGAGACAGCGCGAATCCATACAGTTTGGCCCTGCTGCGAAAGAGCTCGCTCCAACTTTGCCCGCCGTCGGGCGAATAGAGAAGCGCGTCATTCGCCGTGAGTGCCCCGTCGATCGTCACCCAAGCATCGGTGCGCACGAAGATCTTGTCGGGATCACGCGGGTGCAAGCCGGCCAAGTACGGCGCGTCGCTCACGTTGGTGTTGGGAATGACCTGCGAGGTCCAGGTCGTGCCGCCATCGGTCGACGTCAACAATCGACCGACGTCGTCGAGGAGTGCCGTTGCGTAGAGGTGCGTGCCGTCGCCGGGATCGACATCGATCGTGTAAACGATATCGGCTGGCAATTGGCCGCCCAGGGCCGTCCAGGTCGCGCCGTGGTCGGTCGATGCTTGAAGTGAATATTTGATACCGCCCCCCTCGTAGTTGGCGAGCAGCGCGAACACGGTCGAAGGCTCGGATCTGGCAAACGCAAAAGTGTCATCGAGAATGAATGCCGAGTCGCCACGCCAAACTGGATCCCAGTGGCAACCGTGGTCGTGGGACACGTTCAAGCTCGTTTGCACCCCGACCCAAAAGCTCTGGTCGGCGGTGAGATCCAAAAGCGGATCGCCGAGGTAGGCGTCCTGCAGCGAAAAAGAAGCTTCGCAGATGTGATACCAATTACGGCCACGGTCGCTCGTCGTGAGGATTCCATAGGTGCCCGCAATCGCGAGTTGGTGGGAGTCGATCGGATTCTCGATCAGGCGCTCCGCCCTCGGAAAGCGCCCGTTGCCGAGAGCTGCCGTCGTGGAGGAGAGAACCGCGGCCGCCCACAACGCCCCCAGGCAGGGCCCGCGATTTCCCATCGCGTCGCACCCTACCACGCGGGCTCATTGCGAGCTGACGCCCACCCCAATGAACGATGCGATGCGGCGAGCTGCTCGGTGCCCGCCGGCTCGCTCGACGTAACGGCTCGACAATAGCGGGATCGAGCTGCCCGGCTCCGCCTTCGGGTGGCGCACGCCAAGCCCGCCGCAGCGAGAGCAAGCGGCAGAAACGAGCGAGACGTTCGCGTCGTGCCGAACCGACAAAGGCACGACGACCGAAGCGATTCCGGAGGCGGTCGCCCGGCGGCACCGGCTTCGGACGGCGCGCCCCCTTCGGTGCCCGACTCCGGAACAGCGCCGGCATCGATCGAACCGGGATCGGCGCCGATGAGCGTGGCGACCGATGGCCAGACGGCCGCGCACCGATCGCCGGTGGGCGTTCCCGCCTGGCAGCCGAGCGGGGTAATGTCCGGCAGACTCAAGAGAACCTCGAAGCTGTTGCCCTGATCGTTGGACAGCGCCACCGTGAATCCATCGATGGCTTCTTTGGCGCAGGCGTAGAGGCCGGCGGTCGTCCAGGTCAGACAGGTCGCTCCGGCGACGTTCATCTGATTGAACATGTAGTCGGCCGCACTCGCCACGTGAATGCCGACGTCCGGGCCTCCCACCGCAACCGAGGCTCCATCGGGAGAAAGAGCGAACCCCAGCAGGCCGCCGGGCGCGGTGAAAATGGATTTCCACTGCATGCCCCCATCCTCGGAAACGAAGAGATTGTCGACACTGCCGTCTCCGGCGCGCACGTAGACGCGATCGGCATTGGTCGGGTCGACAGCCGCGAGAAACGCCACCGTTCCGCCCTGCAAGTCGATCGACAACCGTGTCCAATGCATTCCGCCGTCGTCCGATCGCTCCAGCGCTCCTTGTTGAGCGACGGTGTCGCGGCCGGCGACGTAGATGCGTTGAGAGTTGGCGGGCGTGAGCGCGACCGTTTCGACGATGAAGCCATTGGCGAGGGGGTTTCCGAGCGGCGTCCACATCGCGCCGCTGTCGAGGCTCTCGAACAACGAACTGGTCGTTTGCATCGGCGCACGCCCGACCGCAACGATCCGGCCCGCCTTCACTCGATCGCGATCCAGGTCGAAGACTTCGATTTGCGGCGCGGGAGCGACGCTCGACCAGCCGCACCCGTCCCGGCTTCGGCTCACGCCCTGACTACCACCCACGATGACCGCCCCGTCGTCGCCGATCGTAACCGCCGGTTCGTAGTCATCGACGTACCCGACCGCTTGCTCGCAGATCCATTGCCAGTGCTGCCCGTCGGTGGTGTGAACGAGGCCGAACGTCGCGAGCAGAGCCAGGTGCGCCGGGTCGCGGGGATCGGTCGCGAGCTGGTTCGCGAGCGGGTAGCGCCCATTCGCGCGCGCGGCGTTCGAGACAGCGACCAGCGCCAGGCTCGAGGCAAGAATCACCCCCCAGGGTACGAGACGGCGCCACATCGAAGGTAGAGTCGAATGCCTACCATGGACGACTCGAGCTGTCCTCTGGCCCATCGTGCGGCCGGGCCTTCCTCGCTATAATCGGACTCGCGCGCGCGATCATGTCCAGGCTCAGAGGCACCGTCGTCGGTCATCGCTACGAGCTCCTGGGTCTCATCGCCGAGGGTGGCCAAGCGATGATTTGCCGCGCGCGGGATCGGCAAACCGGACAACTCGTCGCGGTGAAGCTGCTGACGTCGCTCGCTGCGCAGAATCCCGAATTCGTGCAGCGCTTGGCACGCGAGCAAGAGGCCATGATCGCGCTGGCAGGCACGAGCGCCGTGGCCGTGCTCGACCTCTGCCGAGCACCGAGCGGCGCGCCCTGTCTGGTGATGGAGTTGCTCGAGGGTAGAGATCTCGAGCAGCAGCTGCGTGAGCTCGAGGATCGTGGCGAGCGCATGTCGCTCGACCGGATGTTCGACATCGTCGATCCCATCGTCGAGACGCTGGAACGTGCCCACGGCGCGGGCATCCTGCACCGCGATCTCAAGCCCGCCAACATCTACCTGCTCTCCGCAGAAAAGGGCGGAGGCGTCAGGCTTCTCGACTTCGGGCTCTCCCGGATGAAGTCGGCCTCTCCGCTCACGGCCACCGGCACGATTTTGGGTTCGCCAAGCTACATTGCTCCGGAGGTCTGGAAGGGCAAGACCGACCTGCTCGACCGGCGTGTCGACGTTTATTCGCTTGCCGTCATTCTCTTTCGAGTGCTCACCGGTCGGCTGCCATTCGAAGGGAAGACGCTGCACGACAAGTTCATTCAAACGACGAGCGCTCCGCGTCCGAGCCTCTTGGCGTTCCGTCCCGATCTTCCCAAGAACAAGGAACTGGATCGTTGGGTTCAGCAAGCCCTCGCCATCGAGCCGGCCAAGCGTTTCGCGACCGTGCGTGCCCTTTGGGCAGCGCTACTTGCCGCCCTGCACTACTCGCCCCGGGGACGCCGGGGCGCTCCGGTGGCCGACAGCGTCGTCCACGCGTGGCGTGCCGCGGCGGGCGCGTTTCGACGCATCATGGCCGGCTTGCCGACCCCGGTTCCCCCGCCGCCCGTACCCGAGACTCGTCCGAGCGCGCCGGAGCCGAGCGCCCAGTGGCTCGGCGACGACGAAGTGACCGACTTCAAAGACGAAGAAGAATCTTCCGAGCTCGACGAGATCTTGCGAGAAGCGCCCGCAGAACCGGCGGCCAAGGAACCGCCAGTAAAAGCAGAGCCGAGCTCGACGGTGGAAGATGAAGACGACGGCACGACCGACGAAGAACCTCTCAGCACCGCCCCCGAATCGAAAGCGCCCCCGAGCCGCAAGAAACGAGGCGGTAAAGGCCGCAAGCGACGCACGAAAGACGCGGCCGCACCGGTCGAAGAAGAGCAGGCTCCCCTGCCCCCACCCGACCCGCCCGAGGGAGAGAAAACGTAGCGTCTCTCGCCGACGTCAAACGACGGCCGTGGGCGTCATCAAGCAAAACGCAGCGCCGAGCGGATCGACCACGACCGCTATCCGCCCGTAAGGGGTGTCGAAGGGGGGCGCAGCGACTTGTCCCCCAAGCGATGTGACCGTCTTCGCGGACGCGTCCACGTCGGTCACGGCGAAGTAGGTATTCCAGTGCGAGGGGACGTCCTTGCCGAACTGATCGCTCATCTGCATCACGCCGAACGCGGTCTTCGTTCCTTTGCTCAGGGTCCAGTACTCGATGTTCGGCTCGTCGAGCCGCTTCGACTCGAGTCCGAACACGCTGGCGTAGAACGCGCGCGCCTTGGTCGCGTCGCGAGTGTAGACCTCGTGAAAGGTCATCGCGCCCGGCTCCGCGACGACCTGCGCCCCCTTGTGCCGGTTGCCCTGCCACACGCCGAAGTACGCGCCGGTCGGATCAGCGAAATAGGCCATCGTCCCCTGGTCCATGACGTCCATCGGCGGCATGACGATCTTGCCGCCCGCTTCGCGCACCTTGGTGGCGATGGCGTCGGCGCTTTCGGTTGCGATGTAGACGCTCCACATCGGGGGAAACCGCGATTCACTCGAGAGCTTCACCATTCCGGCGACATTGCGGCCGCCGAGTTGCGCCATGACGTAAAAGCCGGCGTTCGCATTGTCGGCGCCGGCGAACGACCAACCCAGTAGCTCGCCGTAGAATTTCCGCACCGTGTCGAGATCCGGCGTCTGCAGATCGACCCACGCCACCGTTCCAGGGTCCGCGCCATCGAGCTTTGCCATCTTGCCTCCACCTCGTGTGACGAGCCCGCGACTATAGCTCGGAAACGATTGATTGACGCCTTTGGATCAGGACATGGGTTTGCATGCGGTCCAGTATCGGGGAGGATAGCGTGTATGAGCGTGATGCCGCATTCCCAACCTGAGTACACCAACGTCGCCCGTTCGAGCATCGAGGTCGTCCTCCAGGGTCGCGCGCGCGAGCTCGGCGATGGATTCACCGTCCAGAGACTGCTCCCGTCGGCCGCGCGCCGGATGGTGGGCCCCTTCATCTTCTTCGATCACTTCGGGCCGGTGCAATTGTCTCCCGGCAAGGGGCTGGACGTGCGGCCGCATCCACACATCAATCTGGCGACCGTCACCTACCTCTTCGATGGAGAGATTCTGCATCGAGACAGCCTCGGTTCGGAGCAGCTCATCACCCCTCATGCGGTCAACTGGATGACCGCTGGGCGAGGGATTGTTCACTCCGAACGCTCGCCCGCTGCTGCGCGCAGGGACGGAGCCCGGATGCACGGCCTGCAGCTTTGGGTGGCTTTGCCGACCGCCTTCGAGGAGATCGCCCCCTCCTTTCGCCATTACGCCGAGACAGAGATCCCCAACGTCGAGCTCGAAGGCGCACGCCTGCGCGTGGTCGCTGGTTCGGCGTTCGGCGTGACGTCGCCCGTCGAGACCCTTTCCGAGCTGTTTTATGTGGATGCGCAGCTCGAAGCAGCAGCCGAGCTCTGCGTGCCCGACGCGTACGCCGGGCGCGCGGCGTACGTGATCGATGGCTCGGTTTCGTGCGAGGAGAGCCGGTACGGCGCAGGCACGATGATCGTTTTTCGAGAGGGACTCGAAGCACGCATCGCTGCCGTCGACGCGGCGCGGGTGATGCTGCTCGGCGGCGCCCCCGTCGATGGCGAGCGCCACGTTTGGTGGAACTTCGTCTCCAGCTCCAAAGATCGAATCGAGCAGGCGAGGCTCGCCTGGAAAGACAGGCACTTTCCGACGGTGCCGGGCGACGAGCACGAGTTCATCCCACTGCCCAGCGAGATGCCGAAGTAGCGCTATCAGCGGGCCTGCGCCCGCCATCGCTCCACGAGATCTCGCGCTGCGCCCGGCCATTCGGGAAATTCGAAAGTGAACCCTGCATCGAGCAGGCGCGCGGGGACGACTCGACGGCTCTTCAGGGTGAGCTCGCTATCGGTTCTCAAAAAGAAAGCGCCGATTTCGACCATCCACTTCGTCGCTGGCAGTCCAACACGCGTTCCCCACGCCGACCGCAGCGTGGCCATGAACTCCCGCTGAGGCACGGGGTTCGGCGCAGCGAGATTCACCACACCAACGATGTCGTCGCGGCCAACGAGGAATTCGACGGCACGAGCGAAGTCGCGCTCGTGGATCCAGGACATGAACTGATGCCCGCCCGCGATCGGGCCGCCCAGTCCCGCGCGGGTGAGGCCGAGCAGCACGTCGAAGATGCCGCCACGATCAGGGCTCATCACCATCGCCGTGCGCAGCGCCACCCGGCGCGTGCGCGGCGTTTTCGCCTCCTTTTGGGTGCGCTCCCAGGCCATCGCGATGTCGATGCTGAATTTCCAATAGGCGGGGACATCGGGTTCGTGCCCACCGATGTGGCCCGTCGCTTCGTCGTTGGGCGCGTCGAACCGATGGGCGTAGATGGTGGCCGTGCTCATTTGCAACCAAACGCTCGGAGGTCGCGCCGCCTTCTCGATCGCGAGGCCGACGACGCGTGTCGAATCCACGCGCGAATTCATCATCGTCTCGAGATTCGCAGCCGTATAACGGCAGTTCACGCTGCGTCCGGCGAGGTTGATGACGACGTCCGCTCCCTCGATCGCGTCGGCCCAGGGGCCCAGCGTGCGCCCGTCCCACTCCACGATGCGCCGATCGCGCGTTCCCCGCCGGCTGAGGACGACGACGTCGTCACCGCGAGCGCGAAACGCACGGCTGAGAACTGCACCCACCTGGCCGCTGCCGCCGGGAATCACGATCTTCATGAATTCGATTCATCTTACCGGCTACCTCAATCGGCGAGTATGCCGAATGATCGACCGTGATACCTTCGACGTCATGGCGCTCCCCAACAGCATGCGTGCCGTCGTCACCGGAGCCGGCAGCGGTCTCGGCCGCGCTTTCTGCCTCGAACTCGGGCGTCGGGGTGCTCGCATCGTGGCGAGCGACATCGATCTCGGGTCGGCCGAGAAGACCGCAGACGCGTGCGGCGGCCAAGCCGTGAGGTGCGATGTTTCCAGGCTCGCCGATGTCGAGACACTCGGCAACGACGTCGATAGGCTCCTCGGCGGCGTGGATCTCTTGATCAACAATGCCGGCGTGGGGGTGAGCGGACGTATCGACGAGATCCCGCCCGAGGATTGGCAGTGGTTGCTCGGCATCAATCTATGGGGTGTAATTCATGGCCTTCAGGTGTTCGTGCCACGCATGCGCGAGCAGAAGAGTGGCCACGTCATCAATGTCGCGTCGGCGGCGGGATTC
>DASWDH010000459.1:0-4423 GCA_036395495.1 Polyangiaceae bacterium | reverse complement strand
GAGCGGGCGCAGCGCGCTCGCCAACGCCTTGCGGGGCTCATCCAGATGCTCGATCACGTCGAAGAGCGCGACGACATCGAACGCTTCACGTTCGAGATCGGGCACGCCGCTGCGCAGGTCGCGACAAAGAAAGTTCGCCCGCGGCGCCCGGCGCCTCGCGACTTCGAGCAGGGCACGATGGCCTTCGACGCCGGTGATATCGTAGCCGGCGCGCGAGAGCTCCGCGGCCACGCAGCCGGCGCCGCACCCGAGCTCGAGCAGGCGTGCCCCGGGCGCCGCGCCGAGCGAGCGCAGCTTCTTCAGAATGAAGTGGTTACGAGCACGATGCCAAAAGTGATGGTCTTCGGCCCGAAGGAGAGCCTCGACATCGGCCGCGTCCGAGATGTCGAACGCGGGATCGTCGGGCGCAAGCCCCCCTCTATCCGTACAAGCCACGCGAGCTTACCCGAAGAGCTGGCGATGCACTTCCGACATGATTTCGTGCGCGCGATCGGCTGGGATCTCCATGGCGGTTGCCATCTCGTCGAAGGCGACCGACTCTTCGGCGGTCACCGAATCGTCGATGAATGCCACCGCCGTAGCCAGACGGAAGGCCATTTCGGCACCGGGACCCCCCTTGAGCGCCCGGCCGACCGCACGGGCGCGCCGATCCCATCCCTCTTCCTCGAGCGCGCTGTTCATCTCGCTCAACATTCCCTCGAGATCGCTCTCCGAAACATCGCCGAGAATCGTCGTGACGGAGTCGGCGAAACGCTGGATCTCTCCGGTCGTGATCTGTCCGTCGGCGGCTGCCATGAGAAACATCGCCTCGACGATGAACGGAGCGTCGGCCATCGCATCGCCCGACGCGGCGGCCGGCCTTCGCGATTCGCGGCTGATGTGCTTGAGCTTGTCGACTCGCTCCGGCGATAGCTGTCGCATGCGTTCTCCTCCTTCGCGAGGCTATCCGATCGCCTCTGTCTCCGTCGGATTGATCGCGGGCTCCCCGGCGAACGCGGGCGCAGCTGCAGCGATCCAGGCGCGACCCTGCTCAGCGGCCCGTGCCGCGCGGTAAACGAGGGTAACGCCGACGGCGAGGAGCAAGAGACAGCCCCACTGGGCAGGGGTGAGCCCCGCGTAGCGGGGATCGGCTGCGCGGCCGTACTCGCTCTGATCGACCCTGAGAAAGTCCAGCGCAAAACGGGTAGGAGCGTAGGCGATGCACATGCTTCCCAGGAAGAATCCGGGCGGACGTGGCTTTCGCATCAGCACGAGAAACGTGATGGCCAGCGGAATCGTGAGCACCATCTCGTAGAGACCGAGATCGAACCGGCCCCCGCCCGGGTACTGCACGGCGAACCAGGCGTTCGACAGCATGCCCGGATGGTCGTGAGCCACCGAACATCCCGATCGCCCGAACACCCAGCTGGTCGGAAACGCGCTGGCTACGACATCGGCGTACGCCAGGATCGAGGCCTTGAACTTGCGACGCCAAAGGAGCCCGCCGAGAAGGGCGCCGGTGAAACCGCCGAAGCTCGACTGACCATCCCAAATCGCAAGCAGCGAGAGCGGCGATTCGGCGACGTGCTCGGGATGATAAAAGATCGAGTCGAGCACGTGGCCACCGACGAACCCACCTACCAACAAATAGAACACGAACGACGAGAGCGCTTTGCTGTCGAGCTTGAACCGTTCCCCCTGCCGCTTGACGATTTCGGTGCCGATGTAGACGCCGATCGCGACCAACGTGCCGAACGGCTTGATGGACAGCTCGCCTAAGCCGATGTGCAGCGGAGGGATGTCGATGTACGGAATGAGAGGAGCGCTCATGGTGCGTGAGTTATAGCCCGCTCGGTCCGCGGATGACCACTCGATCCTCCTCGTCGGCTGCCGTTCTCGGAACGAGCTCGAGCTTGAATCCGCCGCACTCCCGAACCATGAGCGCCGGCGGCGTTGCTTCTTTCGCGCAGCGTCCCCGTTCGAGGCGACGCTCCACCGCTCCCGACGTCACCTCCACCACCCACGAGAAGGCTTGGGTGCGGGCGGCCGCGTCGGCAGCGACGGGCTCGGCCTGATGCGCCTCGGCAAGGCGTGAGAAAAGGTCCGGCCCTGCGATCCTCGCGTCGGTCACCCGGCCATTCGTGAGGCCGAACGAGACTTCGATCAAACACACGAACGGCTCGTGTTTGCCGGAGATTTCGAGCTCGTAGCGAAGCGACACCACCTTCACGCAGCGGGCGGCGGAGCACTTGGGCTTCGGCTCCGCGAGCCAAGCACTCGCGAACTCCGCTTTCGCTTCGCCGAGGGGGCGACCCCAAGCGTCGAAATCGATCACCCGGCCGAGCCAAGTGACGTAGGCGGTCACCACTTCCTCTCGGCTCTGCGCCGCCGCGGCGAGCTTTCGCTCGAGCTCGGCCCCGAGAGCCGAGAGCCGCTCACCCGCTTCCGCTCTGGCCTGCGCCCGTAGAGCATCGCGCCGCTGCTCCGCGCTCGCGGCGTGGGGCCCCCTCGGCAGCGCATCGAGGTAGGCTTGCATGCCGTTCGCCGAGTCGGCGAGCGCTTCGTAAAAGAGCGGCTCGACCTGATCGAACCAGGTCCGAACCTCGTCGCGGAAATCGCCTTGCGGGTGTCGCTCGAGGTAGCGCGCCGCGGCCGAAAGGCGCGCGCCGAGCGCGGGGGCCACGTGAACTTGGCGGTAATCCGCATAGTCGTCGGTCGGCGCGCTCAGGGCTCGCCAGTTCGCGCCGCAGCCGGCGAGCAGCAGCCCGGCGAGGTAACCAACGGCTTTCGCGGCGGAGGGGGTCATGGAAGAGGACAGAACTGACACTCGCTGGGAGCCGTGGGTGCGGCGTCGTTGGTGTAGTCCGCGTAGTCGTCGCACGAAGCGTGCAGGAGCGCACGCAGGCACACTTCGCCGTCGTGCACGAGCGGGCGGCAGCCGCTCGAAAACGCGGTGGCCGGCGTGCCGTTGCACGCTCGATTGCAGAGCATTCCCCCGAAGTCACATTCGCGGCATCGGTCGCAATCGATGCGTGCTTTCAACTCGAAGAAAGTCGGAGCATCGAGCTCGTCGATTTGCTGCCCGCAGCTGCCGATATCCCCCACCGTCGGGCCCATGCCGAAAACGACGGCGAGAGCCATCGCGAACGCTTGCCGCCGCCGGTCTCGCCTCGGTTTCACGGCAGCACCTCGTAGCTGACGAAAAAGCCCAACTGCCCTGAAAGTACCGGATAGAAAGCAGCGCGCGTCTCGCGCGTACCGGCGCCGTAAAAGCCGTCACCGACGAGCGCACACATCGCGCCGAAACCGGCGCGCGCGAACCAGGCTGCGCCGATCGCAAGCTCCCCGCCGACGTTGAAGTCGGGCTCTGCCAAAAAAGGAAGACCCGCCCAGCCGAAGAGAAGCCACTGCCGTCGATAACGAAGGAGCGCCAAGTACGCAGGGGTGATCACCTGCTGGGGCACTCCGCTCATCGAAACCGACCAGCCGAGGCGAGCGCCGTGCTGGATGCCGTCGGGATCTCCGGTCGTGGCTGCCAGCGCAAGGTCCAAATAGGGAGCGGTGGTGGACAGCGATTCTCCTGCGCCGCCGAGCTCGTGTGCGAGACGGTATGGATTGTTGAACCGCAGACCCTCGCCGAACATCACCGTACCGAGAAGGTCGAAGTAAGGCCGCTTTCGCATGAGGGAGCGCAGTCTTCGGCGAATCGCGTCCGGGTCTCGCTCGTCCGCGGCGGGCGCCGACGGCGAGGCAGCATCGCCTTGCGTGCGCCCTTCGTCGGCAGCTGCGCCGTGCGCGCTCAGCGCGACCAGCCAAGCGCAGGTGACGGCAACGACGTGTCGAGGTTTCAATCCGGACAACCTAGAAGAACTTTCTTGGCAAGCGAAGACATCCCGAGTCGACCCAGATCCGACGCCGTGCACCACTCGAGCCGGTCGTAAACGCGACTGCCCGCGCCTTCGGAAGGCCCACCAGTGATTTCGGCGGTGGCTATCGTGATGCGAAGCTTTCGGTGGGTGAGGACGTGAGTCTGTTCTCCTACGACCGAGAGCTCGAGCGAGCCGATGCCGAGGAGGGCCTCCATCATTGCCTGCGCGGTCTTGCCGCGCTCCACTTCGAGCATCGGAGGCTCCCACAGCCCACCGAAGAGTCCCCCCATTTTTCGACGTCCGAGCAAGACGCGCGAGCCTTGCCGCGACACGAGCGCCCACAAGTCCACTTCTCGGGGCGGCCGTTTTTTCTTGGCGATGGGCAGCGCGGACGCGAGTCCCCGCGCACGTGCTCGGCAAAGTGTGCTCACCGGGCAAACACCGCAGCGCGGCTCGCCAGGCAGACATACCGTGGCACCGAGCTCCATCAGCGCTTCGTTGTGGCGACCTGGGCGTTCACTGGGAACGAGCTCGCGCGCGAGGCTCCATATTCGTTTCGAACCGGCGGGCGTTCA